>JAZRTW010000170.1:0-2434 GCA_045652265.1 Eubacteriales bacterium
ACGAACTTGCTTTGCTTAAATTCCTCTACCATATTCTTTATAAACATTTCGAGGCTTATGCGAAGCCTTGTGATGAGATATTTAAATCTCTTGCTCTTGTCGTCGAATCCTCCGAAGACGGATTTTATAAATTCCTCTGCGCCTTTTCTTGCGTACTCACTTATGTCACCGTTTGTCATTTCAGAAAAGCTTTTTCCGCTTAAAAGGCACTCGTTTATGAATTTTTCAAGTATGCTGTGTATGTATTTGCCGATATCTATAACCGAAAGCTCCGCTTTTTCGTCTCGTCTTAATGAAAGTATGCGGTTTACCCAGCAGGAAAGCTTGCAAAGGCGGAAGTTTTCGACCGTAGACGGACTAATGCTGTAATTTTCTCCGATAGCTTTTTTGGCAAGATCGGGATCTATTTTTTCTTCCGTGAAGAAAATGCTTTTTTCTGTATTTTCGTATAGATTCGGCGCTTTTTCCTTAAGTATTTCGGCGAGGCCTTCGTCTTTGCTTTCGGCATAAGCGTCGGCTATAGCCTGTATTCCCGCGAGCGCAAGAGGCTTTCCCGTAATATCCGACGCGGAGAAAAGCTTTTCAAGGCGGTGGACTGCCATTGACGGCGGGGACTTTTTGTCGTATAAAGCGTATAGCTTTTGTGTGGGAAGACTTGCCGCGCAGTAAAATTCCCTCAAGGGCTCACAGCAGAAGTCGTCTTTATCCGCACCGAGATCAAGCCCAAGGCTTTCGAAGGCGCGAAGCTCCGCTTTAGTAAAGAAACTGTCGGCTTTCTCTTTTCCGGGGAAGACACCCTCTTCTGCACCCAATATTATGAGTGCCTTCGGAGTGCTTCCGAAGAGGGAAGCGGGCGAAAGAAGCTGTACTTCGTCGATAGAGGTGGGGATAACCTGCAAAGAAAGGCTTTTCATCGCAAGAAGGAGAATCTCTTCGAACTCACGCGAGCTCATTTTCTTGTCTTTGCAGAGCTCTACGCATTCTTCGAGAAGCTTTATAAAGCTTTCGTAAAGCCTTTTTTGAAGCTCTGCCAAGAATACGTCGCCGCGCTCTTTACTGAAACGCGCAAGCTCTTCAAGCTTACTTTCGACGTTGAGGCGCGCAAGATATTCGTATAAAGCTACTGCGTAGTCTCTTGCACATTCGCCTGCTTTGAACTTTTCCGCAAGCTCGTATAAAGGGGCGGCGAGAAGCCTTTTCGCTTCATTTGCATCGTCGAGTATCTTTTCGCCTCTGTAGCTTATCCTTTCCGAAAATCCGTCGGGATTAAACGGGAAATCTCTATCCGTTTGCCAAAGTCCGCCGCTTATATTCCAAACGCGAGCATATATCTCAAGCGAGTCCGAGAGATTTTCGGGAACGTTTGAGAGAGCACTTTTTAAAACGCCCATCATATCATCGCATCTGAAGCCGTTATGTACCGCTTGTAAACTTGCACATACGAGCTTGCAGAGCGGGAACTCGGAGAAATTACTTTTAAGCGACATAAACAAAGGTATATTGTGCTTTGCAAAGACCGCGTCCAATATGCTTTCGTAGCGGTTAGGCTCTGCGGCGCAGAGGGCGATATCCTTCATTTGATAGCCGTGCTCTCTGCACAGATTCAGTATTATACTTGCGGCAAGCTCCGCTTCACCGCTTACGCCGTCGCAGGCGTAAATTTTGACGTTTTCGCTTTCTTTATCCTGCACGCCCGTTTCCCATAAGCTCGTGCGTATAAGCTCAAGATCCGCGCTTTTTTTCGTTTCGGAAAGACTTATCGGAAGCGCTACGGGGAGAAAGCATTTTGCCGCAAGCCTTTTAAGCGTATTCGCGGTTGAAAGCGGTTTTTCGAAGACTTCGCTTTTTTCGTCTTCGTTTGCAAATACGGCAAAGAAAAGCTCCTTGCATCTTTTCATTATTTCCTTTATTATCGCGTATTCGGCGGGTGTAAAGCCCGAAAAACCGTCGAAGAACACGTAAGAATCGGAGAAAAAGTCGTTTTCTTCAAGCTGCTTTGCGGCATAAATGAGCCTGTCTCCCATATCCCAAAGATCACGGTGAAGTAACGCGTCGTATGCGGAATATATAACGGAGATGTCGTGCAACTTATCTGCGGTCACCGTAAGATGTGCCGACCTTGCTTTCGCGGCGGCGTCGGAGAGCATTTCGGGGGTAAACGTAAATGATTTAAGCTTCGATATCTGCTCTGCAAGGCTTTTTATGAATTCTTCATTTTCAGCTAAAGATGCGTATTTTGTTAAAATGGGCAAAGCCTCTTTAAGTGCGAGAGACGTGAGGATTATTTTGCCTTCCTCGCTGACAAATGAGTTTTTTAAACCGCCGTACTGCCTTTGAAGCCTGTTTGTAAGCCTTTTAAAGCTAATGACTTCAAAGCAAAGATTTGCTGAAGAGGGGAGAGCTGAGAACATCTCTTGCTCGGTTTTCAAAACGG
>JAZRTW010000171.1:0-1698 GCA_045652265.1 Eubacteriales bacterium
CTTAATTTCGCCGTTTTCTACCTTACCGAATACCTTTAAGGGTTCTTTTTCGCTCTTTTCCTCTTCGCCGCCGATATAGGGGATAACATTATCTATCATCTCGGGCCAATCGTTGAAGTTCTTTCCTGCACCCGAAATAGCCTGATAAGTCGATGCGAGAACGGTCTTTGGCTTAAACTTCATAAGAGGTGCGATCATGGGAACGTAACTTTGAATGGAGCAGTTCGGCTTTACGGCGATAAAGCCTCTCTTTGTTCCGAGACGCTCTTTCTGCGCTTTGATAACCTCAAAATGCTCGGGGTTTATCTCGGGAATTACCATAGGCACGTCGGGTGTCCAACGGTTTGCGGAGTTGTTGGATACAACAGGCACTTCTGCCTTTGCGTACGCCTCTTCGAGCGCCTTTATCTCATCTTTCTTCATATCAACGGCGCAGAGGATGAAGTCTACCTTCTTTGCAACTGCCTCTACGTCTGCGGCGTTCATTACCGTCATTTCGGAAACCGCTGCGGGAATCTCGCCCTTCATCTTCCATCTTCCGCCGAGAGCCTCTTTATACGTCTTACCTGAAGAACGCTCACTCGCGGCGATAGCCGAGATCTCAAACATCGGGTGGTCTGCAAGCAGAGTGATAAATCTCTGTCCGACCATACCCGTGCAACCTACGATACCAACTTTTTTCTTTTCCATTGTAATCATCTCCATTTATAAAATAATATTATTGAATTCGTATTTGGAGAGCATATTTTGCTCTCGTGTGTGGCAGGTGAATATCATTATCTGTGTCTGTTTTGATATTTCCCCCAAAAGTGACATGAGCTCCTTAAGCCTCGTATCGTCTATCCGTCCGAATGAATCGTCGAATATTAGTGTCGGCAGTTCATCGGAGAACAGAAGCCTTGCAAGTCCGTATCTAAACGCCACGTAAACAAGGTCCTTCGTGCCCGACGAAAGATAGTCAATGCTCTTTGGAACGCCGTCTATCTCAAGTTGTAAGGACATCTCCTTATCGGCTATTATCAAACCGTATTTACCGTGCGACGACTTTTCAAGAATCTCTCTTGCGTACTGTGCTATCTTCGGGGATACGCCGCGTCTTAAATCGTCGCCTGCTTCGGTCAAAGCAAGTATGGCAAGCTCAAGTGCTTCAAATCTGCGGTTTTCACTTGCAAGCTCCTCTTCGGTCTGCGCAAGTCTTGCGTAAACCTCTGCAGGCTCTTTTGCCGTTGCCTTTAATACTTCAAGCTTCGTTTCGCAATCGTGAAGCTGGGAAGTGAGTACCTTTTGCTTGTTTTGCAGAAAATCGTTTTCCCGTCTTATCTGCGCTTCTGTTTTCGTCGGAGGCGGGACGGTTTCTTTTATCTTCTTCAAATATTCAAAGTCCGCGCTTTCCATAAGCCGCTTTACAGCAAGAGCGGAAACCTCCACCTCGCCCCAAGCGTCGTCGCAAACTTTAAGATTTTTTTGCTCGTGGATTATTTTCTCAAAAAGCTCTTTGCCTTCGAGTTCTTCATCACCGAAATATGCCTTTGCATTACTTATCGCTTCCGAGTAACGCTTACGGCATTCGGCTTCGTAAAACGCCGAGCTTGCCTTTTCTTTCTCGTACTGTTCGTGCCTTTCGATCAAAGAGAGCATTTTTTCCGCCGATTCTTCGACATCCTCGCCGTTATATTTACCGCGAAGCCTTGAAAGCGC
>JAZRTW010000172.1:0-8299 GCA_045652265.1 Eubacteriales bacterium
GGCGGCGGAGGAGGAGGCGGCGGCGGTGCACGTCGCGGTGCGGGCGAGACGAAGCTTGAGACCGACAGAAGACACGTAAAGCACAGAATAGAATATTTAAAGGCACAGCTTGAGGAGCTTGAGCGCACTTCAAACCTCAAAAGACACTCAAGAAAACGCTCCGGTATACCTTTAGTTGCTATCGCGGGCTATACGAATGCGGGAAAGTCAACGCTTTTAAACTACCTTACGGGCGCGGGAATACTTGCGGAGGACAAACTCTTTGCGACCCTCGACACCACCACGAGAAAATTTACTTTGCCCGAGGGCAAGGAGATACTTTTAACAGATACCGTCGGTTTTATCCAAAGGCTTCCGCACCATCTTATAAAGGCGTTTAAGTCGACGCTTGACGAGGTCAAGTACGCGGACGTTATAGTTATCGTTGCCGATGCATCCGACGAAAACTGCGCACGCCAGCTTGACGTGTGCGAAAAGCTCCTTTCTGAACTTTCCGCAGGCGATAAGCCCACGCTGTACGTTTTCAATAAGTGCGATAAAGCAGATGAATTTCCGGCAGAGCTTTCATCGTCGCGTTTTTCGCCGTCCGTTAAGATATCGGCGAAAACGGGAGAGGGCACGGATAATTTCTGTAAGGCACTTGAGGATATCGTTTACGGAAACATCAAGACCTTGAAACTTCTTTTCCCTCACAGCGAGGGCGCGAGTCTTGCCCGTGTTTACAAGGACGGAAAGATAATAGACGTAAGCTATACCGACGAGGGAACGCTTGTTACGGCAGAACTTGCAAACGATAAAGTCGGTGTTTTCTCAAGGTTTATTCGGGAGGACGTATAAGTGAAAGAAAAAAGCTGCTCTTTTTCGGGGCATAGGGAACTCCCGACGGGCACAGAGCTCGTTTTGTTAAGAGAAAAGATCGAGCAGACCGTAAAGGAGCTTATAGACAGAGGCTATACGGATTTTTATGCAGGAGGAGCTCTCGGTTTCGATACCCTTTGTGCGCTTACCGTTTTAAAGCTTCGCTATAGGGGATATCCCGTAAGACTCGTGTTGCTTCTTCCGTATAAAGCACAAGCAAACGCTTGGGGGCAGATGGACAAAAAAATATACGCCGACGTACTTTCCCTTGCGGACGAGGTAAAGTATATCGGCGAAGAATACACGAAAGGCTGTTTTTTTGAGAGAAACAGAATGCTTGTTGATAACAGCTCCGTTTTGGTCAATTTTTTGAGAAAAGTTCCAAGCGGCACGGCGCAGACGGTAAACTACGCCAAAAAATGCGCCATAGAGCTTATAAATTTATGATAGATAAGAGGGCGCTTCCCGTAATAAATACGAGGAGTGCTTCTTTTTTATACTTAAACGGAATAAGAAAAAGCAAAGCGCAAAACGCCGTAAGAAGCGAGGAAACGTATACGAGTGCGCCGCTTGAAAGAGTCAATACGAAGTGCTCATTGTTAAAAAGCGAGCAAAGAAACATAAATACCTGCCCTACGCCTTGCAAAATAAGCCCGAAAACGTACGCTACGTGCGGAAGTATGGAGAGGGGAATCAGAATAAACGATAAAATAAGCATAATCTCCGCAAGCGGTGTGCATACGAGGTTGGTTGCGGGAGAGAGGACGGATATATTTTTAAAGCTGTAGGCTATGGGAGCAAGACAGAAAAAGAGTGCGCAAAGAGAAAATACGACGCTTGAGAGTATATTACGCACGGGCTTTCCGAGGGGCTTTTCCTCCATCTCTATTTCCAGAGGGACGGAAATACAGTTCGATGCCGCGATAAGTCCGAAGGTTGCGAGAAAAGAAAGCTGAAAACTTAAATTTACGGCGGTGGTAGGATCTGCAAGACACATCAAAGCGCCCGTCATAGACAAAGTCGTGAGCTTGTCGGGCCGTCTTTGCAGTATGAAGTCGAAGGTTACGAAAAACGACATTATGCCCGATCTGCAGACTGACGGCGAAAATTCCGTAAGAAACATATAAAAGAGCGCAAACGCCGCGACTATACAGCAGGAAATAGCTTTGGGAAGCTTAAAGGCGCGGAGTATTGCTCCGAAAAGCCCGAGTAAAATTGCAAAATGAAGTCCCGATACGGAGATGACGTGGATTATTCCGAGATCCGCAAGCATATCCGCATCTTCTTCGCCGAGCGCGCTTTTACTGCCGAGAAACAGGCCTTTTGAAAAATCGGAAAACTGCCCGAGATATTTGTCGAAAGTGCTTTCTATATACGATACGAGCTTTGAGTGAAAGCTCCAGACGAAAGAGCTTGAAACAAGCCGTGCGCCCGTCGCATTCGCTTCAAGTACTGTACCTTTTCCCTCGTTATAAGACCTTGTCGGGAATGTGTCCGTGTCGATGATCTCGTTTATTTTGAGCTTTGCTTCGATAAGGTCGCCCTTTTGCAAAGCCGTGCCGGGCTCGAAGCTGCAAAGCACGTTGAAATATGCGCCTTGCTTTATTCCCGCAAGAGTTTTGACTTTGACGTACGCCCTTGAATTTTCCAAAACTTCGCTGACACGAATAGTAGCGTCAAATTCCGCACCGTCGTATTGCTCTCTTAAGCGATCGAACCTTGTATCAATTAAGCCCATTAGTATGTTTCCGACGAGAAAAGCACAGGCGATGACGGCAAGAAGCGCGGCGTCTTTCTTTATTATGAGAGATATTAAAACCGCCAAAACGAGTAAAAGGCAAAGCGCAAAACCGAGCGATGCGCCGAAATAATGCGTAAACATAAGGGAGGCGATAAAGCTTATGCAGACTAAAGCTGTTTTTCTCATAATATCGCTACCCTTTCTTTTGTTTATTCGACAATATTATACATATATATCAGAAAATGTCAACAAATGACGAAAAAACAGAGCGTGCAACGCACGCTCTGAATTTAGTTGTATGAGCTTGTAAGCAGCATACCGTCTTCTATCCAAGAAGCAAGATATTCCGTTTCAGGAAATAAAGACACAAACAATTTTTCTAAAAAAATCTCAGTAGCTTTTTTGTATTGATCAAGGCTTTCGATTATGAGCTCTTCCTCATCTTCGTAAATTTCTCCATCTTCATTTTTAAATTCGGTAGTTATTGTAACGGATTGTACGGAACAAGCTAAATGAGCAAAAATTTCCATATAACTCATTTCCTTTTTTATGAAACGCACTATTTGAGACCTGTATGTTTCTGCCATTATAAATATAATTTCTCCGTCATTTTCCG
The DNA here is from genome assembly GCA_045652265.1 of Eubacteriales bacterium. Lineage (GTDB taxonomy): Bacteria > Bacillota > Clostridia > Oscillospirales > CAG-272 > CALCTE01. The sequence goes on from JAZRTW010000172.1 coordinate 3,216, forward strand.
TATCGACTATTTCTCCGGGAAATTTCGCACCGTAAAGTTGTCCTAAAACAAAAGGAGAAACATCAAACTCATCCAAATAGTAATATGAAGGAGACTCATCGCAGTAAACATTACAAAAATCTTCGTAAATAATTGATACGGCGACAGCTTTTAAAAGAACGTCGTAACGCTCTAATTCATTTTTGTAACGAGTAAGTCCATTTTTTTCGAGTATTTTCCATACGGTTTGATACCAATATTCTTCATATCCGAAATTCCATACGGTTTTGAAAATATGTTTAACTTCATCAAAGCTCAAGGAGGGTGTCGTGTCGATAAAAAAGTGATTATAAAGGCGTCCACCCCATCGTGGATTTGAGAACAAAATAACATCGATTTTTTCAACATCACGATAGTGTTCGATTTTTTTATAATTTTGCTCGTATTTTTCGTCACCGTCGCCCAAAAGTTGATGTGTTTCTTCGTCTAAATTTGCCCAAGTCCAAAGAAAAAAGGAAGAACCGTAATCTTTTGGCTCATTATCGGGAGTGAACGTGATAAAGCCATCGCTATAGCTTCCGTCAGGCATATAACATCGCGCCATCATTCCTATATAGCCTTGTAAATTGGATAGAGTTAATTCTTCTTCACCTAAAAATTTTCCCTCGTAAGAAAAAATATGTATCTTCTTAAATGTAAGTGGTAATATCATTTGTAAAACCTCGTATGAAAACATGCTTTTAATTTTATATGGCTAATTCATCTAAACTACTTACTTCTTCTTTTTAAAATCAACAATAGTGCGACCCATGCTATGATGAAATACAGCACAAAATATCCGAGCATTCCGCTAAAACCGATGATTTTGACGTTGCCTATAAGTGACATTAGCTGTATTACCGCACCCAAAACATAGAAAACTATGCCAATAAACCCACTTGCACAAATTATTGCTAAAAGCATAGCGACGAGCATAACGCTGAAAAAAGATAAAGCTTGTATAGCTTCAAATAAAAAGGCATTCATTTTTTATTGTCCTCGCCCTCATCCTTTATCATCCACTCGGTATCGTCTTCGTTATCAGATTCCGACGGAGCATATTTATTACAAAGATGTCGTGCAAGCTCAAATGTTGCGAAAAATAATATTCCCGTTGGCACTGCACCGAGAATGATTCCCGTGCTCTTAATTAAGGCGCTTATTGCTCCATATCCGAATATACAAACGGCGTAAATTGCGATTCTTTTCATATAATCTCCTCTTTTCAAATTCATTTGAAAAGATTATACAGCACCTTCGCCGTTTTTGGTCGCTTTCAAGGCGACAATTATCTGCCGAGCGTTTTTTCGCCTATTTCATATAGAACTGTATTCACATCATCAAGGTCGTAAATTTTGTTTTCGATTAAAAATTTTATAACAATATCACGCGGGATACTTTTTGAAAGCGTATATCCCGCCGATTCAAGAAACATTTCCGCTTGACCTATATTCAACTGTAATGCGAGAGTTAAGGCAAGCGCGGTATCCTTCGACGGATGATAATATCTGTCGGAAATAATTTTTGAAAACAGCCGTCTGTCAATATGTGCAAAGGTGTATATTCGTTTGTAATCTATGTTTTCACGAATTGCGTAAAATATGAGCATATCCACGAAGGTGCGTTCATTTGCTCTTTGCTTCGCGAGAAAAGTAAGAAGTGTTTCGCCTTCGGGAAGGTTTAGCTGTAAAGAGTAAGAGGTGCCATCATCACCACAAGGGCGCTTTGCTTTTTTTGCTTCTTCCAAAGCGGCTTCATACTGCTCTTTCCGTTTTTTATCTAAAAGCTCTTCTGTAAGCTTTAATAAACCAAGCGTTTTATACGGTACAAATGGAGGCAAAGAGAAGCTTTCTTTATCGCCGTTTACTTTCGGTATCGTTATGGGAGGCTTTGTTTGCGCTTTTATTATGCGCTTGAGCTTTTTTATTTGGAAGAACAGTTTGATTTTACGTATAAGCGTCAAGTTGCTTCTCCTTTCATATAATTTCTTCGTTTTCACTTGATTTTGCGGGAAAATGTGCTATAATGGGATTTGCAAAGGAGGATTTGCGTTATGAATAAAAAAATCGTATTTGAAATTGATAAATACCCTTGGCCCAAGAATGACTACAGACCCAAAACCACGATAGAGCTTTGCTACAACGACGACAGCTTCCTTATCCATTTTACGTCTTTTGAGACGGAGCTTCGCGCTGTTGAGGTTGAGAACAACACCGACGTATACCGCGACAGCTGTATGGAGATATTCTTGCAGTTTGATCCCGCCAACGACGAAAGATACATAAACTTCGAAATTAACCCCAACGGTGCTATGCACTGCTCTTGCGGTAAGGACAGATTCGACAGAGTGCTTGTTGACCCGCAAGTTATCGACGATGTATTAAAGGGCAGAACGAGAATAAAAAAGGATCGCTGGGAAGCGTGGGTAGACGTACCCGTTTCCTTTATTAAGGCGCTCATTCCCACCTACGAGCACAAGGAAGGCGCTGTGCTTCGAGGCAACTGCTATAAGTGCGCAAGCGGAAGCGACAAGCCCCACCACGGTATGTGGAACACTATCGTATGGGAAAAGCCCGACTTCCACCGTCCCGAGTTCTTCAAAGAAATCGTACTTTAAAATACGTAAGATTCGCAAAACGTTTTTTCGTTTTACGAATCTTTTTTTATGCCTTTGTCACGCAGTTGCGCCTTTTACCGCTTTGAAAAGCTTTTATATTTTCGACTATCTCACGAAGACAGCGCTCCCTCGCTTCCTTACTTGCCCACGCCATGTGCGGAGTAAGGCAGACGTTTGGAAAGTCTTTGATTTCAAAAAACGGGTGTTCTTCGCCCATTGGCTCCACCGAATATACGTCGCTTCCGAAAGCGGCTATTTTTTTATCAAGAATCGCTTTTGCGACGGCTTCTTCGTCCGTCACCGCGCCGCGCGCCGCGTTATAGAGTATGACTGTAGGCTTCATAAGCGAAAGTGCCGTATCATCAATAAGTCCTCGCGTATCGTCGTTAAGCGGTGTGTGAAGCGTAATAATATCCGACTCTCTGCACAGAGTTTCGAAGTCTACGCACTTTACGTCGGGCGCGGGAGTACGCTTATATGCAATTATATTGCACCCGAAAGCACGTGCTACATCTGCAACTTTACGTCCAATATTTCCGTATCCGACTATGCCCCACGTTTTTCCGCGAAGTTCCGAGAAAACGGGGCTTACTTTATTTGCGCACCCCGAACGCGAATATTTACCGCTTTTGACGTAGCTTGTGTATTCGCAAAGATGCGTTGCGAGGTAAAGCACGCCCGATAAGGTAACCTGCGCGACGGAGTCCGTGGAATAGCCTACAACATTGCAAACGCGTATGCCTTTTTTGTTGCAGTAGTCTATATCAATGTTGTCGTATCCCGTCGCGAATACGCAGATAAGCTTTAGCTTTTCTGCGCCGCTTAATGTCTCTGCGCTCAATTTCACTTTGTTTGTGATTATGACGTCGGTATCTTCGATTCGTTTTGCTATCTCTTCCTTTGACGTAGCGGAAAAACACTCCGCCACGCCTACGGCGGAAAGCGGTGAAAGATCGAGGTCGCTTCCCAAGGTGGAAGCGTCAAGTACTGTTATTTTCATAAATTTATCTCCGAGTAGAGCCTTACGAGCTCCTTTATTATTTTTGTTGCCGTTTCCATTCCCTCTATGCTTACGTGCTCGTACGGGCCATGGAATGCAAATCCGCCCGTGCCGAGATTAGGGCAGGGAAGTCCCATGAAGCTTAATCTCGCTCCGTCCGTGCCGCCCCTTACGGCGCTGACCTTGCATTCGACGCCGCAGTTTTCCGCCGCTTTTTTCGCGTTGTCGATAAGATGCTTATGCGGAGCTATCTGCTCATACATATTGCGGTACTGCTCTTTTACGGTTAAAGTGATGGCGCCTTCGCCGTATTTTTCGCGCATAACCTTTTCGATATGCTTGAGAGTTTTAATTCTGCAATCAAAACTGCTTGCATTGTGATCGCGCACTATATAGGACAGCGTTGCTTTTTCTACGCTTCCTTCCATATCGGTAAGGTGGTAAAATCCCTCGTAGCCTTCCGTCTTCGCGGGAACGTCACACGCAGGCAGCGTTGCGTTTATCTCCATCGCAACAAGCGATGCGTTTACCATAACGTCCTTTGCACTTCCCGGGTGTACGTTTGTGCCGAATATCTCAAACTGTGCGCCTGCGGCGTTAAAGTTTTCGTATTCAAGACCGCCCTCGATATCTCCGTCGAGCGTGTATGCAAAGTCTGCGCCGAATCCCTCTACGTCGAAGAAATCCGCGCCCTCGCCTATCTCCTCGTCGGGCGTGAAGGCTATACATATTTTGCCGTGAGGAGCATTTTCTTTTATAATTTCCTCTGCGGCGGTAATAATTTCGGCAATACCCGCCTTATCGTCCGCACCGAGAAGCGTAGTACCGTCGGTGGTGATAAGAGTTCTGCCTTTTAAAAGCGCAAGGTGCGGAAACGTTTTTACGTCTAGTATTTTACCGCTTGTCCCGAGGGGAATGTCACCGCCGTCATAGTTTTCGACTATCTGCGGATTAACCCCTTCGCCGCTAAAGTCAGGAGAGGTGTCCATATGTGCTATAAATCCGATTGACGCCGCGCTTTCAAAGCCGTTTGTTGCGGGGATCTCTGCGTACACGTAGCATTTATCGGAAACTCTCACATTTTCACAGCCGATGCTTTCCAGCTCGTCGCGAAGTATATTTGCAAGCACTAACTGCCTTTGCGTGCTCGGGTGCGTACCGCTTTGCTCGTCGCTTGTCGTATAAATTTTAACGTAATTTAAAAATCTTTCGTGAGCTTTCATAATGTTGCCTTTCGTTTGGTTGACTTTCTTCCATTATTATACACCATACGTGCTTATTTTTCAATACGCTTCAAACAAAAAAGGCCGAACGATCGCTCGTTCAGCCTTTTGAATGCGGTTTTGTTTAGATCTCTGCGAAATACTTAATGGTTCTAACCATCTGCGAGGTGTAGGAGTTCTCGTTATCATACCAAGAAACAACCTGTACCTGATAGGTATCGTCGTC
>JAZRTW010000173.1:0-1856 GCA_045652265.1 Eubacteriales bacterium
TCTTCCCAACACCGTGGTCTATTCAACAACAACGAATCCCCTCAGTCTTTGCCTTTCGGCAAATCCAGCTCCCCTTGCACTTCAAGGGGAGCCTCATGCTGCACACGTTTATTCGGTACGTCGAAAATCGCCATGCCCTATGGGTGGAAGGTACGGTCTACCTTTATATGCAATTCCTACAGAAAACAGCAAAAGAAAAGTACATAAAAATCCCTACGGAGAATGGTTTCCGCAGGGATTTATTCTTTATATGTTATTATTTCTTAAGCTCGGCGAGGAGCGCCTTACCACCGGAGACTATCTTTTCCGTAACATCGCTCTTGAACGACGATGAACGAGCTTCATATCCGCCCTCATCAAAAGCATCCTTTGTCGGGAAATAGCCTGCAGAACCGTTCGTGAGGCAGCACGGCATAATCATTTCAAAGCCTTCCGTATCCTTAATCTGAACGCCGATGTCCGTAAACGGTTCACCCGGAATTCCAACGAAAGCAACGTCGCCAAGCGCGATGCCCGTAAGCTTCAAGCTGAATTCCTTCGGTCCGTTTTCAAGGTTACACATACGGACGGCCTCTGCAACAACCGTTGTAAGCTCCATAGCCTTGTACGGGATTTCATCATCACGGCCTGCATCGTGAAGCTCCTTATACTTGTGAGCAAGCGGAAGATCCTTCGGGTCAGGAACGTTTGCCGCAACAAAAATCTCCTTGCTTATCATCTTTATGCTGTCAACGTCAATATAATTTACCTTATCGTATACCTGAAGAACCGTTCCTGCAATAGCGCGGCCTACGAAACGCGACATACCGGGGCTCTTCATTTCGTTATCGAAGCTTATCTCCGTGTCATTCATATCGCCGCCTTCGGGGAAAACGTGGGTGCTGCCGACGTCGCCCTGTGCGCCACCGACGAAGATAGACTTTACACCGTCAAGTGCCTTATCAAGCGTAGAGTGCATCCAGCTCGGCCAGTCAGCGGAGACCATCTCGCCGTTTACACAGTCAACATGGAGACCGTAGTTTACAAGAACGATGCTCTCGCCACCCTCACGGTCAAAGCGAAGAACGTGGATCCTCTGGTCAAGCTCGCCGAGCGGATGGTCGATATTGGGGTCTCCTACCGGCGGACAGGTCATCGTAGAACCGTCTTTCATTCTGTATCTTCTGATATATGCTACTCTTTCGGGAGCCCAGCCTGTTATGTAGCCCATCTTTGCAGGCTTAAGATCTGCAAGCGCAAGCTTTACGGAGTCTACAAGGCGCTCACCGACGAACTCTGCATATTTATCGATAAGCTCTGCGTCCGCATCGAACATATCCGTCGGAGCAAGAAGCGGCCCTGTATGGGTGTGCGTAGCCGTGAGGAAGATATCCTCAAAAGCAATGCCGCAAGCCTCTGCAATCTGCTTGCGATACTTATCGCAAAGCGGAGTTATTATGTAGCAGTTATCAAGGCTTATGATAACTACCTTTTTATCATCAACGGAAAGCGCAAGGCTTCTTGCCTCAATATCGTTAAGAAAGCCCTTTGCAAATCTCGGAACGTAATATCCTGCGATGCCTATTCCGAGCGGCGGATTAACGTTTACTATTGAAAATCCTGCGTTTAATTTATTCATTTTCACCGTCTCCTTATATATTTATACGTTTAAAAATATTATACAAAAGGCGTGTTGCTTTTGTCAAGCAATAAAAGCTTTTTAAGGAAGATATTACACATATTTAAACGTTTCTCTTACGCGAAAGTTCATTCGGGACGTCGGCAAACGCTACCCCATACGGGGTACGGTTACTTTCTCCCTTTGTGTCAAATGTAGAATGTATCGCCACGTTACACTCAAAGGCTTCCCCTTGAGG
>JAZRTW010000174.1:0-6502 GCA_045652265.1 Eubacteriales bacterium
CACGTTGACCATGGTAAGACCACCCTTACCGCTGCTATCACCAAGACTCTCTCCATCGCTAACGGCGCTAACGAGTTCATGGCATACGACCAGATCGATAACGCTCCCGAGGAGAAGGCTCGTGGTATCACAATCAACACCAGACACGTTGAGTACGAGACTGCAAACCGTCACTACGCTCACGTGGACTGCCCCGGCCACGCTGACTACGTTAAGAACATGATCACCGGTGCTGCTCAGATGGACGGCGCAATCCTCGTAGTTGCTTCTACCGACGGTCCTCTCCAGCAGACCCACGAGCACATCCTTCTTGCCCGTCAGGTAGGCGTGCCCGCAATCGTAGTATTCATGAACAAGTGCGACTTGGTTGACGACCCCGAGCTGCTCGAGATCGTTGAGATGGAAATCCGCGACCTGCTCTCCGAGTACGAGTTCCCCGGTGACGATATTCCGATCGTTCACGGTTCTGCAAAGGTTGCTCTTGAGAGCGCCGGCACAGACATCACCGCTCCCGAGTATGCTTGCATCACCGAGCTTATGAATCAGGTTGACGCATACATTCCTACTCCCGAGAGAAAGGCAGACCTTCCCTTCCTTATGCCCGTAGAGGACGTATTCTCCATCTCCGGACGTGGTACTGTTGCTACAGGTAGAGTTGAGAGAGGTCAGCTCAAGATGGGTGACGTTGTAGAAATCGTTGGTCTTACCGAAGAGAAGGCTACAACCACCATTACCGGTATCGAAATGTTCCACAAGCTTCTTGACTACGCAGAGGCAGGCGACAACGTTGGTGCGCTCCTCCGTGGTATCGACAAGAAGGGTATCGAAAGAGGACAGGTTCTTGCTAAACCCGGTTCCATCGAGCCCCACACAAAGTTTGTAGGTCAGGTTTACGTTCTTACAGAAAAAGAAGGCGGACGTCAGAAGCCCTTCTTCCCCGGCTACAGACCTCAGTTCTACTTCAGAACAACTGACGTTACAGGTATCATCACTCTTCCCGACGGCGTAGAGATGTGCAAGCCCGGCGATAACGTTGATATGAACGTTGAGCTCATCACACCTATCGCTATCGAAAAGGGACTCCGTTTCGCTATTCGTGAAGGCGGACGTACTGTTGGTTCCGGCGTCGTTACCGAGATCAACGGCTAATTAAAGATCTTATTTGCACGGTGGGTCTTCCCACCGTGCAAATTGAACTTTTGCTCTGAAAATTAAATATTTCTCGGGGTAGGGTGAGGGCGAAAGCCTAATTCCCGACCGGTGGTTACAGCCCACGAACATACCTTGCGTATGCCGAATAGGTGAAATTCCTATGCCGACGGTAAAGTCCGGATGGAAGAGATGCACGTAAACTTGCGTGCAATATTAGTGCATATCCCGAGCGGGATATGCTTTTTTTGATTTTAGGAGGAGCTATGAATAACAAAAGAGTAAACAAAATAACAACTATTGCGATGCTTGTTGCAATAGCCTATGCGGTTATGTACGTAGGACGTATTCCGATAGTACCGGAACCGTTCAGCTTTTTGAAATATGATCCGTCCGATATAGTCGTTACCTTGGGCGGCTTTATTTGGGGCCCGCTCGTTTCGTTTATCGTTTCACCGATAGTCGCATTTATCGAGATGATAACCGCAAGCGGTACAGGCCCTATCGGTTTTTTGATGAATGTAATACAAACGCTTTCTTTTGCGGGAACTGCAACGCTCATATATAAGAAGAAAAGGACGCTCACGGGCGCTGTTTTGAGCTTACTTGTTGCAACCGCCTTAACTACGGTCGTGATGATACTTTGGAATTATCTAATCACACCCTTATATACTCCCGGTATGACGCGCGAAGTGATTAAAGGATATCTCGTGCCCATATTCTTGCCGTTCAACTTACTGAAAAGTGCGATTAACGCGTCACTGACGTTCTTACTATACAAGCCTGTTGTGTCAGCGCTGTCGAAAAGCAAAAGAATTATTGTTGTCGAAAATAAGAAAAAAGGTAAATTCGGATTTTTTACGGCGGTATTCATTGCGATATTCGTCGCTTCCGTCGCTTCCGTTTTGATTTGGAATATAGTAAAATAAAACAAAAAGAACTTGCAATTAAAAATGATTGCAAGTTCTTTGCTTATTAAGGTGAGTGTTTTATGCAGTTTGGTTGTATAATTAATGAAAGGACGGTGTTTGTTATGTACAGAGGAAAAAAACGTTGCAGGATATTGAAGCAGATAAGGCAAAAAATTGCTAACGAAAACGATATTCCGTACGTGACTAGTGAGTGTAAACACAAAGGCGATTGCGCGGGAACCTGCCCGAAGTGCGAAAGCGAGCTTCGTTATCTTGAGGACGAGCTTCGCAAAAGACGTGCGCTTGGTGCGAAGGTGAGTGTTGCGGGTGTTGCACTTGCGGTATCGCTGTCGACGACGGCTTGCAGTGAACTTGATATCTTTAATAAGGGTAATAATGTCGAAGGGGCTGTACCTGCCGTTGATGAAACGCTTGACGGTGACGTTGCTTATCCCGAAGATGATATCGAAGTAGGTGAATTTCCCGAAGATACCGAGCAAAACGATAACACCGACAACGTCACGAATGAGAGTGTTATTACGGGCGATATGCCCATATACTACGATGAACTGGCGGGAGTACCGATGCCATGAGTAATTTCATCGGGATAGCACGCCACCGTCTTACCGTTGACGGCGAGGGCGTTACGACTCTTGTATGCTTCTACGGGTGCACTTTGCGATGTAAATATTGCATCAACGCCCGTTGTTTTGGTGACGTGACGGATAGCTTTTCTTTAAGTCCGGAGGAGCTTTACGATAAGGTTAAGTGCGACGATTTGTATTTTCTTTCCACGGGAGGCGGTATCTGTTTTGGTGGAGGCGAGCCTTTGCTTTATACAGATTACATTGCAAGATTTAAGGAATTATGCCCAAGTGAGTGGAAGCTGTATTGCGAAAGCGCCCTCAACGTAGACGTGGAGTCGGTTAAGGCGGCTGCAGAGCTTTTCGACGCCTTTCTAATAGACTGTAAGGACACCAACCCTGAAATTTATGAAAGCTACACGGGCAAAGATAATAAGCAAATGCTTGAAAATCTTGAATTTCTCGTAGGAGCAGTCGGAACTGATAAGATCACGGTGCGGCTTCCGCTTATTCCCGAGTATAACTGTGATGAGGACAGAGACAAAAGCGAGACGTTGCTTCGGAAAATGGGGATTGTGAATTTTGACAGATTTGAATACAAGGTAAAAAACCAAAATAATACTTTATAATAAAAGAACTTGCAATCAAAAATAATTGCAAGTTCTTTTGCTTTACGGGAAGATACAAATTCCCTAATGCCTAATCCCTAATCACTATGGCCTATGGCCTCCTTTCCCTAATTTCTCGGTACGTCGAAAAACGTTTCTATCGTTCTTTCGCAGGCAAGCGGGGTATAGCGCCAATAATCTATATGATTTTCTTCGGGCACATAGTATTTTATCTGCTTTTTCTCACAATAGTCTTCCGAAAGATCTATTATTACCAATTTTATCTTCATTCTTTCGGGAATGATATTTTTTATATATACCGTGGCACACATTCCGGGCTTTGCTCCCTCAAAGGGCTCGGAAAGTCCCGCTAAATTTGGCGCAAGCTCGACGAATATGCCGTAATCTTCAACGCTTCTTATAATTCCAACGGCGGTTTGACCTGCCGAAAACATTGCCGCATTTTCCTCCCAAGAGCCAAGAAGCTCCTTATGCGTTAAAAGTATTCTGCCGCTTACGGCGTCGATCTCTCTTACCGCGCAAAGAATATCCTCTCCCACCTTGAAGCGCTCAAGCGGCGAATCTATGCGCGAAACGGATATGCAGTCGATGGGTAAAAGCGAGATTATGCCGCAACCTATATCGGCAAAACAGCCGAAGCTTTCCACATGGGTTATCCTTGCGCTTATAACGTCGCCGGGCGTGAGCTTTTTCACGTATTGCTCGTAGCACTCACGCTGGGCAAGCTTTCTTGAAAGCCTTGCGTGAGGCTTGCCTTCGGAGTCGGTATAAATATCTACTACTTTAAAGCATACGGGCTTACCCACGCGGCTTATTATGGCGATATCCTTCGTTTTTGCGCCGAAGAGTTCTTCGACGGCTTCACTTTTTGGGATTTCTCCGATAGCGCCGCCGAGGTCAAGTATAAGGTTGTGCTCCTCGGTGCATAGATTCACTCGTCCTTCGAGGATACGGCCGTATTTTTGTGCGGCGTATAATTCTTGTGTCGTGTAGCGATAGTTTGATTGGTTTTGTCCTTCCGGTTTGTACATCATAATCTTTCCTTTCGTTTTTTTCTTTACATTGTATTCTTTTTTTGCAAATACTATGATTGACATAACTAAAAGCTTGTGGTATGATAGATAGACAAAGAGTTTTTTCTGGAGATGTAAATATGAAAAAAGAACTTGAGAAGGTATATAAGCCTTCTGAAATCGAAGACAGAATTTATGCAGAATGGATCAAGAAGGGATATTTCACACCCGAGATAGACAAATCTAAAAAGCCCTTTTCTTTGGTCATTCCTCCTCCCAACGTAACGGGACAGCTCCATATGGGGCACGCCCTTGACGAGACCTTGCAGGACACACTCGTCAGATATAAGCGTATGCAGGGCTTTTGTACCCTTTGGGTGCCCGGTACTGACCATGCGGGAATCGCAACGCAGATAAAGGTTGAGGAAAATTTAAGAAAGAACGAGGGACTTACAAGATATGACCTCGGCAGAGAGAAGTTCCTTGAACGCGTATGGGATTGGAAAAATCAGTACGGCAACCGTATCATCAATCAGCTCAAGAAGCTCGGCTCTTCCTGTGACTTCACGAGAGAAAGATTCACTATGGACGAGGGTTGCTCAAGAGCGGTAAGAGAGGTATTCGTAAACCTTTATAACAAGGGCCTCATTTACAGAGGATACCGTATCATCAACTGGTGTCCCCACTGTCGCACGGCGCTTTCCGATGCAGAGGTTGAGTACAGCGAAAAGAGCGGTGCATTCTGGCATATAAGATATCAGGTCAAGGACAGCGACAGATTTTTAACCGTTGCAACTACGCGTCCCGAGACTATGCTCGGCGATACGGCGGTTGCGGTTCACCCCGAGGACGAAAGATATACCGATCTCGTCGGCAAGACGCTTATCCTTCCTCTCTTAAACAGAGAGATACCCATCGTTGCTGACGAGTACGTTGAAAAGGACTTCGGAACGGGTTGCGTTAAGATAACGCCCGCTCACGACCCCAACGACTTTGAGGTCGGTCAAAGACATAATCTTGAATGCATAAGAGTTCTTGACGACGATGCGAAGGTAAGCTACGATTGCAAATATAAGGGAATGGATCGCTTCGAAGCGAGAAAGGCTATCGTCGAGGATCTTGAAAAAGAGGGCTATCTTGAGAAGGTCGAGGACTACAGTCACAACGTCGGCACTTGCTACCGTTGTAAGACGATAGTTGAGCCCGTAAGCTCGGATCAGTGGTTTGTAAAGATGAAGCCCCTCGCAGAGCCCGCTATCAAGACGGTTCGCGACGGAGAGATAAAGTTCGTCCCCGAGAGATTTACGAAAACGTATATGAACTGGATGGAAAACATCCACGACTGGTGCATTTCCCGTCAGCTTTGGTGGGGACACAGAATTCCCGCCTTCTATTGCGACGAGTGCGGCGAGACTTTCGTTTCCAAAGAGGATATGACGCATTGTACAAAGTGCGGTGCGGCTTTAAGACAGGAGGAGGACGTACTTGATACGTGGTTCAGCTCTGCTCTTTGGCCTTTTGAAACGCTCGGTTGGCCCGATAAGACAGAGGATTATGATTATTTCTATCCCACGTCGACGCTCGTTACGGGATACGACATTATTTCTTTCTGGGTATCGAGAATGATATTCTCGGGCCTTGAGCATACGGGTACAAAGCCTTTTGATACGGTGCTTATCCACGGTCTCGTAAGAGATGCGCAGGGCAGAAAGATGTCAAAATCGCTTGGTAACGGTATAGATCCCTTGGAGATAATCGATACGTACGGCGCAGATGCGCTCCGCTTTGCGCTTCTTACGGGTAACGCGCCCGGAAACGATATGAGATTCTCCGATGAGAAGATCGAGGCAGCCCGTAATTTCTGTAATAAGATATGGAACAGCGCAAGATTTACTCTTATGAATCTTGACATAGATAAGATAGAGCTTCCCGCCGAAGAAGAACTTGCACTTGCGGACAGATGGATACTTACGCTTCTTGAAAGACTTATCAAGGGCGTTACCGAAAGCCTTGACAAGTACGAGCTCGGTATTGCTTTAGGAAAGCTCTACGACTTCATTTGGGATAACTTCTGCGACTGGTATATCGAGCTTGCGAAGCCTCGCCTTGCGGATAAGGAAAGCGCAGACGGCAAGGTTGCACAGAACGTGCTTGCGTACGTTTTGGCGCGTTGTATGCAGCTTCTTCACCCCTTTATGCCCTTCATCACGGAAGAG
>JAZRTW010000175.1:0-7743 GCA_045652265.1 Eubacteriales bacterium
CGACTTCTCACGGGTATTACCCGCGGTGTAAGAAGTGCAGATAAGGCCTATACCGCCCGCTTCATCGAGATATACGGGATTTGATGCATCATCTTCATTAATACCCGCGCCAATGGTGCGAACACCGTTTTGTGCGGCAAACGCCTTCGTACTGACGACACCGTCTTTGCCTGCATCGGTAATGTGATTGTTGCCGATACTCCAAATATCCGCGTGTATCTTATTTAGTACCGTGATTGCTTTTGGGTCCATTGTGTGAAAGTAGGCGCCGCGAGATCCGTCGTTTACGATATCCATAATGGCACCTTCTACGTTTGCAACAGTGTGATCGGCACTATTGAAGAAATCTAAAATTTCGTTGGACAGTAAAGAATCGTCTTCCCACTTTCCATCCATATAGCGATCAAATCCAATATCACCCGTGAATACAAGCGAGGTCTTGTTTTTTTCCATAATACTCACTCCTGAAAATTGCAATAAAAAAGCCCACCGCAATGCGATGGACTTTTTGGTGCCGGTGGCGGGACTTGAACCCGCACGATGTCGCCATCAATGGATTTTGAGTCCACCTCGTCTGCCAATTCCAACACACCGGCTAATAATGCGAATCACTCGGACGGGTAGTATTATATCACAAAAAAAACGTCTTTTCAATAGTAAAAAGCAAAAAAGTGCTGTTTTCACAGCACTTTTTTTATTAATTGAATTTTTCGATAGCAGTAGAAAGCTCGCTTGTCAATGCTTCGGGAAGTCTCTCGCCGATCTTTGCATAAAGCTCTTTTACGCCTTCAAATTCGGAAAGCCATGCATCCTTATCAATAGCAAGAAGTTTTTCGATGTCGGACGTATCCATATCGAGTCCTTCGATATTGATATCTTCGGGGCGAGGTAAATATCCAATAGGTGCTTCAACAGCGTCTACGTTATCTTCGGAACGCTCAATGATCCAGTCAAGAACACGCATATTGTCACCAAAGCCGGGCCACATAAAGTTGCCGTCATCATCGGTTCTAAACCAGTTGACGTTGAATATCTTGGGAGCTTTGGTAAGCTTTGAGCCGATCTCAAGCCAATGAGCAAAATAATCACCCATGTTATATCCGCAGAAAGGAAGCATAGCCATAGGATCGCGTCTTACAACGCCGACTTGACCGGTTGCGGCAGCCGTTGTTTCAGAGCCCATTATCGAGCCGACGAATACACCGTGCGTGAAGTTTCTGCTCTGGTAAACGAGAGGCATAAGCTTCGCGCGTCTTCCGCCAAATACGATAGCGGAGATCGGCACGCCTTCGGGATTGTTAAACTCTTTCGAAAGGCAGGGGCAATTCTCGGCAGGTGCCGTAAATCTTGAGTTGGGATGTGCGCCCTTCTCACCCTGCGTGAAGTCCCAAGGCTCACCCTTCCAGTTTATCGCATTTTTAGGAGGATTCTTGTCAAGACCTTCCCACCAAATCGTATTTTTATCAACGTCATATGCTACGTTAGTAAATATAGCGTTCTTTGAGCAAGACGCCAGCGCGTTGAAATTGGACTTTTCGTTTGTGCCGGGAGCCACGCCGAAGAAGCCATACTCGGGGTTTTGCGCCCAAAGTCTGCCGTCCTCACCGATATGAAGCCAAGCTATATCGTCACCAATGCACCATACCTTATAACCCTTCTTCTTATAAAGCTCGGGAGGAATTATCATCGCAAGGTTTGTTTTTCCGCAAGCAGATGGGAATGCCGCTGCTATGTATTTTACTTCTCCGTTAGGCTTTTCCACTCCCAAAATGAGCATGTGTTCAGCCATCCAGCCTTCTTTTCTTCCCAAGAAGGACGCAATTCTTAAAGCAAAGCACTTTTTGCCAAGAAGTACGTTTCCGCCGTATGCGGAATTTATCGACCAAATAGTGTTATCCTCGGGGAAATGGCAAATATAGCGGTTCTCTTCGGATATGTCCGCTTTAGCGTGAAGTCCTTTTACGAAGTCATTCGTATCTCCGATTATGTCAAAGAGCTCCGAGGTCACTCTCGTCATTATTCTCATATTGAGAACTACGTAGATGGAGTCGGTAAGCTCAATACCTATCTTGGAATACTTGCCGCCTACAACACCCATAGAATAAGGAATAACGTACATCGTTCTGCCCTTCATAGAGCCGCGGAAGAGCTTTTTAAGCTTTGCATAGCACTCTTCGGGCGCCATCCAGTTATTTGTATTACCTGCATCTTCTTTCTTTGACGTGCAGATAAATGTCTTATTCTCAACGCGGGCAACGTCGTTTACCATCGTTCTGTGCAAATAACAGCCGGGTTGAAGCTCTTCGTTAAGCTTTATAAGCTCACCGCTTTCAACGGCTTCCTTTGCAAGTTTTTCATAAAGTTCTTCGCTTCCGTCGATATATACAATGTTATCCGGGCAGGTAAGCTCGGCACATTCATCGATCCATTCTTTAACCTTTTTACCTAAATTCATAATTGCTCCTAATTAATTAAAAATAATATGAGTGCATTTTATCACATTTAAAACGATTTTGCAATACATTTTTTCGAGAATTTCAAAATAATACGATATTTTTATTTAAGAATCGCTAAATTGAATTTTTCAGCTCATATTATTTCATTTTTGTATACATTTGCGATATTTTTATAAAATCTTCTATGCCGAGTTGTTCAGCTCTTGTGCTTACGGGTATTTCGGAATCGCAAAGAAGTTTCTGTGCAAATTCACCGCTTACGTTAAGTCCTGATTTTATGCTGTTATATATCGTCTTTCGTCTTTGAGAAAATGCCGCCTTAATTATCTCTTTTACGGACTCTTTATCAACACCGCCAAACTTATCGCTCCAAGGCGTCAGTCTCAAGACCGATGAATCGATCTTTGGCACGGGATAGAAGTTGCCTTTTCCTACGTCAAAAAGACGCTTTGAATCGGCATAGAGATTTACTACTGCCGTAAACGCTCCGTAGTCACTGTCGCCTTTTTTTGAGCATATACGCAAAGCAACCTCTTTTTGCATCATTACGGTAATGCTCTCAAAATTTACGCCGGACTCAAAAAGAGCCATAATGATCGGCGTTGTTATATAATATGGAAGATTTGCGCATACCGCTACAGGTGATGAGCCGAATTTTTCTTTGCACAACGCTGCAATATCAGTCTTCATTATATCTTGAAAAACAACTTCGGCATTGGGATATTCAGCGAGAACCTCTTTAAGCGGCTCTTCAAGCGTCGTATCTATTTCAAGTGCGCAGACTTTTTTGTAAAGTTTTGCAAGATTTACGGTCAAAGCTCCCGCTCCCGCTCCTATTTCAAGAATGCACAGCTCTTCCCTGTCTTCCTCTCTTACGGACATTGCTATTCTTTCGGGAATTTTAGGATTCGTAAGAAAATTCTGACCGTATTTCTTTTGAAATTTGAAGTTGTTTTCATTTAATAAATCTTTTGTTTTCATAAGCTCCTTAATGTTTTTAGACTTTCGATTTCTCGAAAGTCTAAAAATTTAATACTCCAATATTACAGTTTCGTTATTTACTACTCTGTTGAAGTTATCTATAAATTTGTCAAGGGTTGCTTTTTCCGTGTAAAATTCTCCGCTTCCGTTGTATACAAAATAGCAACGAAGCGTAGATATCTGATAAAAGCTGTAATCAAAGACCTCACCAAAGCGAGTCGTTATCTTTAAATTGAGCATCGGCTTTTCCATGCTTTCGGGAGCATCGGAATATCCGTCCCAATTTATGCGGAGAATGTTCTTATAAAATTGGCGGAAATTCATAGGATCGCCTTCATCGTCTACCCCTAATTCTTTTCCGTTTGCCGTGACTTTCAGGTCGCTACCCGTGCCTTCAAGCTCAAAATTTACCTTTTTTTCCGAAGTTTCAACTTCTATGGACTTGACAAAGTCAATAGACATCTGGAAAAGATATTCGCCGATATAATCTCCAAGTTCCCAATCAACGAAAGGAAGCGACTCGGTGGGTATTATCAAAAGTGTGTCATAATAAAGTGTATACACATAGTAACCTGTGCCGTCTTCGGTTTTACCGCCAACGTAGAGGTATGTGGGAAGTTCATCAAATGTGTATGAGATCTCCGTGAGGTTTTCATTAAATCCGTATTTTTCAAGAGCGGAAAAATCATTTCTCAAATAATAACCGAATCCAACGACTTCAGTGCCGTGAAGATTTGCAAAACAGCTTAAAAGCTTTTCAAAATTAGTTAAGTTTACAAGATAGTTCGCAGGATAGGTCATTCTGTGAGTAAGAGTATATCCCGTTTCCTGCTTATACCCTTCGGGAACTTTCTCAAACGAAACGAATTCCTTGCCGCCGCGTTTAACCGTTACATTTTCAATATTAACGTAGCTGACGTTTTCAAGTACGGGAGCCGCAATCGGCGATATAAATGATTCTATCGGAAGTAATATCAAATCTTCTATATTTGAATTATTTATGGCGTATACGACGTTTCTTCCGTCAACCATCATATAATAGAAGCTACCGTCCGCGCTTCGAAGACCAAAATAGAGCTTATAGACGGTTTTATCAAACTTTGTGATCTCTAAATAAGCAGGATCGGAAGCACTGTCAAGACCGTAAGTTGAAAGATCGGTCGGATTCGTGTCAAGTCTTGTGACCAAAAAACTTGATATTCTCGAATACAAAGAAGAAGTCATCTCGCTCGAAACGGGATAATCCTCATAATCT
Source organism: Eubacteriales bacterium (assembly GCA_045652265.1). GTDB lineage: Bacteria > Bacillota > Clostridia > Oscillospirales > CAG-272 > CALCTE01. Next base: position 4,693 of record JAZRTW010000175.1, read on the forward strand.
TTAAGATAGGTCATCGAGTTCTTTAAATCATTTACTAAAGTAAACGTACCAGTAGAATTATGAACCGTTATCTGTTCTACGTCTTTTTCATTAAGTTGTTCAATAATTCTCGGTTTTGTATTCGATCCTTCGGCTTCACCCTCAATGAGTTCGATCTTATCCTCTTCGGGAGCTTCGTCCTTTACAAGTATTTTCACCAAAAACAAAGCACCGAGAAGAAGGACTATTGCCACCAAGAAAGCGATTATAATCTTTAACTGTTTAGAAATCATAAGTGCCTCCGCTTTGTCAAAGCAACAACGGCAATCGCGAGAACTATAGCGGCGGGAATGGCAGTAATTACGATTCCCCAAGCTTTAGTTGCCTTTGAGCTGATGTCAAATTGAGCCTTTGTTTCATCAAGCAATTTGATCGGAATATCGGGAGTTACGTTCTTCGCTCCGAAGCTTTGTGCAATGCTGTAAAGCAGATCGCGGTTTGCATAGCTCGTCGTCTCAATAAAAGTATTATAGTAACTCGTTGAACACACGACAAGCTTTGACGTTCCCTTCGTAGAGAGAGTCATCATATTGAACTGACCGTCGATCTTATTTTCACCGTCATTATAATACGCGGTTTTAGACGTGGTGACAATGGGATAAACGGTAATTCCGTTCTTCCATTCATCAAAAAGTATCTTTATCGGAGCCGTACGGTTAAACACAGTCTTATATTCACTGTTTACCCTACCCGTTATCTCGTCAACGTATTCGTTATTTCCGCTCTCCGCGTATATTCCGTAAACACCAAGTCCCATAGTTCCGGAAACGCTGTTTTGTTCATCAATAATTACGTTTCTTTCCACAGCGACGCCGTAAACTGCCAAAAATTCCTCGAATTCTTTAAGCTCGGGAGACTCGGGTGCCATAAATACAAGCATATTTTTATCGGGCTTTTCTATATACTCAACGAGCTTTTCAATTTCGGAAGAGCCCGTTTCAGCCCCTTCAATATAGCCGCTGAAATCTTGCTTCGGGCTATTAATTATAAGCAAACTTACACTGTCGTCTATAACTTCTTCGCGCAAGTTGATGTCAATTACTTCATAGCCGACTTGCTCAAGGAAGCTCTTAAGTGCCGTTGCCGGAAGCTCGTCGTGACCCGTTTCAACCGCCGCAACAAGCTCGTCGGGGGTCAAAACGTTTAAGATAGCGGAAGTCAGAGCAAGCTCGCCCTGAAAACCGGTAACGTACTTTTGAAAGTAGTCTTGTTCCAAAAGAAAATAATCTTCTATAGTCAAGACCTTATATTCATTCGTAGCCGAGCACTCGACGATCAAAGAGGTATTATTAAGTGTCTCGCTGCTGCTTTTCGTATATTTATCTTTAAATTTTGGGTTTCTGTCGAGATCTACGTACTCAACGTCTATCCACGAAAAATTTGCTGTATAGGAGTCGACGAGATTAAGCATATAACTCTCGTTATCCTCTGCTATTTCATCTCTTTCGCGCAAGAAATAGATCGTAAGCGGTACGTTGTTGCTTTTAAGAAGATCAAGAGACTGATCTGAAACGGTAAATATAGCTTCACTCGTCACGTCTACGTCGAGAACACCGTTTTTGTTTATGACGGATACTATTACGTTAAGAAGTACCACTACGGTAACGAATATTACCGTAAATGCAACCGCAACAGAGCCGTATTTTAATTTTTTAGAGTTAAATTTTTTCATATTGCTCTGCCCTACTTCCATCTTCTCGATTCGTGGATACGTACTGTAAGAAATATAAATACAGCCGTAATCGAAATAAAGTAAATGATAGACTCAATGCTCATAACACCCTGCGTAAAAGGTGCAAATCTCGTGTAGAATGAAAACCAGTCAACGACAAATCTTATCGCGTATACCGAAATATAGCTTACAAGGAAATTCATCACAAGCGAAAACAGCAGAATAAATATCGTAACGATAGCGGCAACTATCTGGTTTTCGGTAAGTGCGGAAATAAACATTCCGATAGCAATAAACGCCATACCGACAAACAAAATTCCAAGCATATTCGTAATAAGTGCCGCCGTGTTAGGCGTGCTGTATATATACAGAATTCCGCAAGGAACGCAAGATATAACGAAGGTTATAAAAAAGAGTGCCGATGCCGCAAAAAACTTTCCCAGCACCACTTTGGTAAGACTTATCGGAGCAGTCAAGAGTGCGATATCCGTCTTCATCTTCTGTTCTTCCGAAAACAGCTTCATCGTAAGTATCGGAATAATGATTATAAACGTAAACATCTGCATCAAGAAGAAACTTTGAAACGATCCCGTGCCGCCGTCAAGTGTGAAAAGCCAGAATATACCTCCCGACATCACCAAAAATATTGCCATAAAAATATATCCGATAGAGGTAATAAAATAGGATTTAAATTCACGTTTGAAAATTGCGCCCATAACTTACCTCCTTAACGCTTATTCGTAAGCTTGATGAATATATCTTCAAGACTTGTACCCGACGTTTCAAGACCAACAAGATACCACATTTTTGATGCAAGAAGAGCAAAAAGCGGTTTTCTTATATCGATATTGGTCTGTGCCTCGATTATAAAAGTATTCGCATCTCCGTCTTTTTCGTCTAAAAGTTCAACGCCCGTAATGCCTTGTAATGCCTTTATCTCGCCGATAATTTTATCCGCAGGACCGCATATCTTTGCAGTCAGACGGTGATGCTCGTTTACCAACGCATCGATCTGCTCTGCCTTTGCGTCGGCGATAATAGTACCCTTATCAATAATGATAATCCTATCACAAATAGCTTGTGCTTCGGAAAGTATATGCGTTGACAAAATAACCGTATGCTCCTTACCGAGAGACTTGATAAGCTTTCGCATTTCAATTATCTGTCTGGGGTCAAGTCCGACTGTGGGCTCGTCAAGTATTATTACTTTGGGGTTCCCCACAAGAGCCTGGGCAAGACCCACGCGCTGTCTGTAACCTTTTGATAAGTGTCTTATGAGTCTCTTTGCAACGTCTTTGATCTTAACGACCTCACAAATCTCCTCAAGATGCTGTATCTTT
>JAZRTW010000176.1:0-3584 GCA_045652265.1 Eubacteriales bacterium
CGCCGCCGATAAGGCCGCCGTCAACGTTTACTTTGGAAAGAAGCTCTGCGGCGTTCTTTGCGTTCATAGAGCCGCCGTACTGTACGGTAAGAGCTTCTGCCGCTTCTCTTGAGTAGAGGGACGCTACGGTATCGCGGATTATGCCGCATACCTCATCTGCCTGCTCTGCAGTCGCGGTCTTGCCCGTGCCGATAGCCCATACGGGCTCGTATGCGATAATGACGTTTTTGAGCTGCTCCGCGCTTACACCAAGAAGCGCTATCTTCGTCTGAAGCGCAACGAGCTCTGCGGTGATACCCTGCTCTCTTTCAAGCTCCATTTCGCCTACGCAGACGATAGCTTTAAGTCCGCCCTCAAGTACCGCCTTCGTGCGAAGGTTTACGGTTTCGTTCGTCTCGCCGAAATACTGGCGTCTTTCGCTGTGGCCGATTATAACGTATTCTACGCCCGCTTCCTTGAGCATATCGACGGATATTTCGCCCGTGAAAGCGCCGTTTTTCTCAAAGTGAGCGTTCTGTGCGCCGATTTTGATGTTCGTTCCCTTTGCGGCTTCAACAGCTGCGGGGATATCGATAAAAGGTACGCAAAGTACGATGTCGCAAAGGTCTTTGCCCTTTACGAGCGTTGCAAGCTTTGCGATAAGCTCCTTACCCTCGGAGGGTGTCTTGTTCATTTTCCAGTTGCCCGCAATTACCGTGCGGCGTGTTTCTCTGTTCATTTTCAATACTTCCTTACTGTTAATTATTTATCGTTTAATGCCGCAATGCCGGGGAGTTCAAGTCCCCCAAGGAACTCAAGCGATGCGCCCCCGCCCGTGGAGATGTGCGTGATCTTATCCGCAAAGCCGTTCTGCTCGCAAGCCGCCGCGCTGTCGCCGCCGCCTACGATAGACGTAGCGTCGGAATCCGCAAGAGCTTGTGCTACGGCAACCGTACCCTTTGCAAGAGTGGGGTTTTCGAATACACCCATGGGGCCGTTCCAAACTACAGTCTTCGCATTCTTTACTTCTGCGGCAAAGAGCTCTCTTGTCTTTTCGCCGATATCAAGACCTTCAACGCCGTCGGGGATAGCGTTTGATTCGACCGTATTTACCTCAAGCTCCGCGTCGATGGGGTCGGGGAATGCCTTTGCAACTACGGTATCAACGGGCAAAAGAAGCTTTACGCCCTTTTCCTCTGCCTTTGCCATCATTTCTTTGCAGTAGTCTATCTTGCTCTCGTCAAGGAGAGAATTTCCTACGTTATATCCCTTTGCGGCAAGGAAGGTATAAGCCATACCGCCGCCGATGATGAGAGAATCGACCTTCGTTAAAAGGTTGTTTATTACGTTGAGCTTATCCGATACCTTTGCACCGCCCAAAATAGCTACGAAGGGACGGTCGGGGTCGGCGAGCGCCTTACCCATTATGCCGATTTCCTTCTGAATGAGGTAGCCGCAAACTGCGGGGAGATAATCTGCAACGCCCGCGGTAGACGCGTGTGCTCTGTGAGCCGTACCGAACGCATCGTTTACGTAAAGCTCTGCAAGGCTTGCAAGCTCCTTTGCAAATTCGGGCTTGTTCTTCTCCTCGCCCGCGTCAAAACGTACGTTTTCGATAAGCATAATATCGCCGTCACAAAGCGCCGCCGCCTTTGCTTTTGCGTCCTCGCCTACGATATCTTTTGCGAATGCAACGGTTTTTCCGAGAAGCTCGGAGAGCTTTGCCGCTACGGGTGCGAGTGTAAACTTCTTCGCATCGCCCTTTGCCGCCTTCTCAAGAAGCTCCGCCTTTGCCGATTCCTGCTCGTTTTCGGGGAGCTCGGCAACCTTTGCCTTTTCCTTTTTGTTAAGACCGAATCCCTCGGTAAAGATATTATGGGGCTTGCCCATGTGGGAACAAAGGATTACCCTTGCGCCGTTTTCGGAAAGATACTTAATGGTGGGAAGCGCTTCAACGATTCTCTTGGTGCTCGTGATAACGCCGTCCTTGAGGGGCACGTTAAAGTCGCAACGCACGAGAACTCTTTTGCCTTTTACTTCAATGTCTTCTACGCTTTTCTTGTTGTAATTCATATATTCCTCCTGTAATTTTTCATTCACTCCTTATTCTACCATATATTTTTGTAAATTTCCATATTTTTTATAAAAATTCACAGAAATATTTCCCTCTCTTTTGCAAAAATTCGCTCATTTTTGTATTTTTTTCGAAAATCTCTTGTATAATAGCAAAAAAAATGGTAATATGACTTATTACTAAATTATTTTTAAGGGGAAATTACATTGCGCAGAGAAGATTTGAGAAATATCGCTATCATAGCTCACGTCGACCACGGTAAGACCACGCTCGTTGACGAAATGTTAAAGCAGGGCGGCGCGTACAGAGAAAACCAAGAGACCGCAGAAAGAGTTATGGACAGCAACGACCTCGAAAAAGAAAGAGGTATCACCATACTTGCAAAAAACACGGCGATAAGCTATAAGGGCGTTAAGATAAACGTCGTTGACACCCCCGGCCACGCCGACTTCGGCGGCGAAGTCGAGCGTATACTCAAAATGGTAAACGGCGTTATACTTCTTGTAGATGCCGCAGAAGGCCCTATGCCCCAGACGAGATTCGTTTTGTCGAAGGCTTTGGAGCTTAACCACCCCGTAATCGTCGTCGTAAACAAGATAGACAAGCCCGATGCGCGTCTTGACGAAGTTCCCGACGAGGTTTTGGAGCTTTTAATGGACCTCGACGCGAGCGACGAACAGCTTGACAGCCCCGTTTTGTTCTGCTCGGGCAGAGACGGCACGGCGTCCCTCTCGCCTTACGAGAGAAACGATAACCTTATGCCGCTTTTCGACACGATACTCGAGCACATTCCCGCACCCGAGGGCGAGCCCGACGAAGACCTTCAGCTTCTCGTTTCGTCCATCGACTATAACGATTTCGTCGGCAGAATAGGTATCGGCAGAATCGAAAGAGGAACTATCCGTAAGGGTATGGAAGCTATGGTATCAAACTACCACAGCGACGCAGCTCCCAAAAGAACGAAGATAGTAAGCATAGAGCAGTTCAGCGGACTCGGCAGAGTGCCCGTTGAAAGCGCGACCGTAGGCGACATAGTATGCTTTTCGGGCGCGGGCGATATCACCATAGGCGATACGCTCACGAACGTCGCAAACCCCGAGCCGCTTCCCTTCGTGAAGATAAGCGAGCCTACGCTTGAGATGGTGTTCTCCGTAAACGACAGCCCCTTTGCAGGCAGAGAGGGTAAATTCGTAACCTCCCGTCAGCTCCGCGACAGGCTCTATAAGGAGCTCCAGAAGGACGTATCGCTTCGCGTTACCGACGGCGAAACGATGGACAGCTTCAAGGTCGCCGGCAGAGGCGAAATGCACCTTACAATTCTCATCGAAACGATGCGCAGAGAAGGTTATGAATTAAGCGTATCCACGCCTCACGTATTAAACAGAGAAATAGACGGCGTAATGCACGAGCCCACCGAGAGAGTGGTCATAGACGTACCCGAGGAAAGTATGGGAAGCGTTATGGAAAAGCTCGGCGCACGCAAGGGCGAGCTTATTGAAATGAAGCCGCAGGGAAGCCGTATGCGTCTTGA
>JAZRTW010000177.1:0-5654 GCA_045652265.1 Eubacteriales bacterium
AGTAAAATGCGCAAAGCCGCGCGTTCTTATCCCCGTATTCCCCGGCACAAACTGCGAGTACGATAGCGCAAAGGCTGTTGCCGATGCAGGCGCAGAGCCCGAAATCTTCGTTATCAATAACCTTACCGCTGACGGAGTTAAGAGAAGCGCAGAGACCTTTGCGGGTAAGATAGGTGAGTCTCAGGCAATCTTCGTTCCCGGTGGATTCTCCGGCGGTGACGAGCCCGACGGTTCCGGTAAATTTATAACCGCATTCTTCCGCGGCGCAAACGTAAAGGCGGCGGTTACCGAGCTTCTTGAGAAGCGTGACGGACTTATGTGCGGTATCTGTAACGGCTTCCAGGCACTCGTTAAGCTCGGACTCGTTCCTTACGGAAAGATAATCGACACGGACGAGCATTGTCCCACGCTTACGTTCAATACTATCGGACGCCACCAGAGCAAGATCGTAAGAACGAGAATTGCAAGCAATAATTCTCCTTGGCTTTCGCTCGTAAACGTCGGCGACGTATATAACGTGCCCATCTCTCACGGCGAGGGAAGATTTATCGCAGAGGAAAGCGTACTAAAGAGCCTTGCGGAAAACGGACAAATCATAACCCAGTACGTTGACCTTGAAAACAATGCAAGTACGGATATTCAGTATAATCCCAACAACTCTATGGAAGCTATTGAGGGAATTTGTTCACCCGACGGCAGAGTTATAGGTAAAATGGGACATTCCGAGCGAATCGGAAGCGGACTTTACAAGAACGTACCCGGTGATTACGATATGAAGATCTTTAAGTCTGCGGTTAAATACTTCAAATAAAATTTCGGAGGTACACGATGGCATATCTTTCAGATATTGAGATAGCGCAACAATGCAAGCCCGAGCATATTCTTGAAATTGCAAAAAGAGCCAACGTAGACGAAAAATATATCGAGCAGTACGGAAAGTATAAAGCGAAAGTAGACCTTTCGCTTCTTTCCGAAAGTAAAGCACCCGACGGAAAGCTCATTCTCGTTACGGCTATTACTCCTACTCCCGCGGGAGAGGGCAAGACCACGACGACCATCGGACTTGCCGACGGTCTTCGCAGAATCGGCAAGAACGTCACAGTTGCACTTCGCGAGCCTTCTCTTGGCCCCGTATTCGGTGTCAAAGGCGGCGCTGCGGGCGGCGGATACGCCCAAGTCGTACCTATGGAAGATATCAACCTTCACTTTACGGGCGACTTCCACGCAATAGGTGCGGCAAACAATCTTCTTGCGGCTATGCTCGATAACCATATCCAGCAGGGTAACGCCCTCGGAATCGATCCCAGAAGAATCACTTGGAAGAGATGCGTCGATATGAACGACCGCCAGCTCCGCTTCGTTATCGACGGAATGGGCGGCAAACCAAACGGCGTACCCCGCGAGGACGGCTTCGATATAACCGTTGCAAGTGAAGTTATGGCTGTTTTATGCCTTGCAAGCTCCATCACGGACTTGAAGGAGAGACTTGCAAGAATCATCGTAGGCTATACCTACGATGATAAACCGGTAACTTGCGGCGACTTGAAGGCACAGGGCGCTATGACCGCACTTTTGAAGGACGCGTTAAAGCCTAACCTCGTTCAGACGCTTGAGGGAACTCCCGCCTTCGTTCACGGCGGTCCCTTTGCAAATATTGCGCACGGCTGTAACTCCGTTATCGCAACGAAGCTTGCACTCAAGATGGGTGACTACACCGTCACGGAAGCAGGATTCGGCGCTGACCTCGGTGCTGAAAAGTTCCTTGATATCAAGTGCCGTATGGCAGGACTTACTCCCGACGCGGTAGTAGTTGTCGCTACCATAAGAGCGCTTAAGATGCACGGCGGTCTTGCAAAGACACAGCTCGGAAGCGAGGACCTTGCGGCTCTTGAAAGAGGTATTCCCAACCTCCTTCGCCACGTTTCGAATATCAAAAACGTTTATAAGCTTCCTTGCGTCGTAGCCGTAAACAGATTCCCCACGGATACGGACAAAGAGGTTGAGTTTATCATCGACAAGTGCAAGGAGCTTGGCGTAAACACCGTGCTTTCTACCGTATGGGCAGACGGCGGTAAGGGTGGCGAGGCGCTTGCAAAGGAGATAGTAAGACTTTGCGACGAAGAAAAGGGCGACTTCACGTTCTCGTATGAAAGTGAACTCGGACTCGAAGAAAAGATCAACGCCGTTGTAAAGAAGGTATACGGAGGAAAGGGTGCGGTTATCACTCCCGCCGCAAAGAAGCAGATACAGAAGCTTGAAAGCCTCGGATGCGGACAGATGCCCGTATGTATTGCTAAAACGCAGTATAGCTTTTCCGATGACCCCACGAAGCTCGGCGCTCCCGAGAATTTCGAAGTAAACGTCAAAAACGTCAAAGTATCGGCAGGCGCAGGTTTCGTAGTCGTTTTAACGGGCGACATAATGACGATGCCCGGACTTCCCAAAGTTCCCGCCGCAGAGAAGATCGACGTTGACGAGAGCGGAAAGATCACGGGACTGTTTTAAAAAATATCATATATAAAGAGAGACGGCGTGCGCCGTCTTTCTTTTTTCTCAAAAATGTCACATACCCTCTTTTAATTTCTTAAAATGTATGGTATAATAATATAATAAGAATTTTTCACCGAATGCGTTGGGAGGCTTACTCTATGAAAGAATTATTTTTTCCTTACGGACAAACAAAACTTGGCTATAAATTCAAAGATGATGAGCTTATAGGTGTGCTCACTTCGTCTATTGAAGAGTATGTGCCCGAATGTGACGGTAAAGAGCTTGTAAAGAGAGCGCTTGCGGCGCCTATAGGCTCGGAAAGTCTTTCGGAGCTTTCGGTTGGGAAGAAAAACGTCGTTATAATCGCAAGCGACCATACGCGTCCCGTGCCGAGTAAGATAATAATTCCGGAGATGCTTTCGGAGATAAGAAAGGGAAATCCCGACGCGGATATAACCATACTTATCGCAACGGGTTGCCACAGAGGTACTACCGAAGAGGAGCTTATAAATAAATTCGGTAAAGAGATAGTTGAAAGCGAGAAGATATACGTTCACGACTGCGATGAGAGAGAAAAACTTATTAACATAGGCACACTTCCCTCGGGTGCGGATTGCGAGATAAACAAAATCGCACTCGATGCAGACCTACTTGTATCCGAGGGCTTTATCGAGCCGCACTTTTTTGCGGGATATTCGGGTGGCAGAAAGAGCGTATTACCGGGAATTGCGGGACGAGCCACGGTGCTTGGTAACCATTGTTCCGAATTTATAGCAGATGAGCATTCAAGAACGGGCATTTTGGAAGATAACCCTATACATAAGGATATGATGTGGGCGGCAAAAAAGTCAAAGCTTGCGTTTATAGTCAACGTTGTGCTAAATGCGGAAAAAGAGCCCATATTTGCTGTCGCGGGTGATATGGAAAAAGCGCACAAAAAGGGAATTGATTTCATCTCATCGCTTTGCGCCGCAAAAGCAGTGCCCGCAGATATAGTAATCTCCACAAACGGCGGCTATCCGCTTGACCAAAACGTATATCAGGCGGTAAAGGGAATGACTGCGGCTGAAGCTACCGTAAAAGAGGGCGGAGTTATTATAATGCTCGCAAGTTCAAATGACGGTATGGGCGGAGAGCATTTTTATCATCAGCTTGCAGATGAGCCCGATATTAACAAAACGATGGAGCTGTTTTTATCACGTTCACGTAATGAAACTGTTTCTGACCAATGGCAAACTCAGATACTTTTTCGAATAATGATGAAAGCAAGCATAATCTATGTTTCCGATTTGGAAAAAGAGCTTGTTTCAAAGCTTCATATGACACCTGCAGGCTCACTTGATGAAGCTGTTACCATAGCGAAGGAAATGATAGGTAAAGAAAATCCCACGATAACAGCTATCCCCGACGGCGTATCTGTTGTAGTGATTTAGTACAAACTATACATATTTAGAAAGGAGTGAGAACGTGCCGGATAAGTTTATTTTACATTCAAATTACAAACCTACGGGCGATCAGCCCGAAGCTATCGAAAAGCTTGCAAACGGCTTCATACACGGCGTAAAGGAGCAGACGCTTCTCGGTGTAACGGGTTCGGGCAAGACTTTTACAATGGCGAATATTATAGCAAAAGTGAACCGCCCCACTATAGTTCTCGCTCACAACAAAACACTTGCCGCACAGCTTTGCAGTGAATTCCGCGAATTTTTCCCCGAAAACGCGGTGGAATATTTCGTTAGCTATTACAAGTTTTGGCCTAAAAACCGTGATAAAATGCTGATTTTAAGGGCTTTTTAACACAAGATAAAACGTAATAACACTATATAAACCAAATAAATTTGTGACCTAAATTCGTGTAATTAAGTTTTGGTCATTTAAAGGTGTGGTATCTATGGATTTAATAACACATTATGATTTGTTGATAGAAGAAAACAATGACCCATTTCGTGATCCCCCTATATTACAAGAATACATGAATAGATGGGATGGTGAACTGTTTTTAAAATCATTACAACTAACATCGAATAAAACTGTTCTTGAAATTGGAATTGGAACAGGACGGATTGCTTGCAAAGTAGCTCCACATTGTATGCAATTGACTGGAATAGATATTTCTCCTAAAACAATCAAAAGAGCAAAAGAAAACCTAAAGGGTAATGCTAATATTTCCTTTGTGTGTGATGACTTTAATTTTTATAATTTCGGCAAAACTTTTGATGTTATATATTCATCTCTCACTATGATGCATTTTAAAAATAAAGAGCAGGTTATTTCAAAAATTGCTGCTTTGTTAAACAAAAATGGGATTTTTGTTTTATCCATTGATAAGAACCAAAACAAATACATCGATTTAGGGAATAGAAAGATCGAAATATATCCTGATAGACTTGAAGACATAGTTTCTTTTATAAATGCAACAACTATGAATGTTAAAAGAGTAGTGGAAATTGAAAATGCATATGTCGTGATATGCAATAATTCGGAGAAAAAGAATGACAATACTTTGTGATTTCTTCTTGATAAAAAGTAGAGGAGCATAAAATGTTTAGATTTAAGATAAATGGATTGCAATTAAATACTATAGACGGTGAATTGCCGCTTCAACCTAAAAAAGTAAATGTATTTATTGGTCCCAACAATTCTGGAAAAAGTCGTTTTTTAAAAGAGTTACGCGATTATCTTAGCGGTGATATGGGTGATTTAAGTATTATCAAAGAAATGCAGTTTGATTATCCAGAAGATTTTGATGTTCTTAACGATAGTTACAATTTGGGTAGCAAAATGGTAAAAGACTTAAATGGCAACTGGGTTTTGAGGGCGTTTTCAAATAAAACAGATAATGCATGGAATGTCCATGCAAGTTTTGATAGTTTATATACTAGGAATTTGCATTCTTTTGGCGGGGATTGGAAAGAACATTTTAGAAATATCGTTAATAGTAAAGAGAAAAATAGTTTTTTTCAATATTTCGGACCTTTATTTTTTCAATATTTGGGAACAGAAGAAAGATTAACAATATGCAAAGAACAATTAAACCACGGATTAGATAGCAATAATACAAATTACTTATCGTCGTACAAATTTGAATCAGAGCTTTTGAAAAAACTCTCAGAAAATGTAGAAAGAATATTTAAAAAATGTATTGTTCTAGATACGCAAACGTT
>JAZRTW010000178.1:0-4240 GCA_045652265.1 Eubacteriales bacterium
AGAAAGAGCCGAAAAAGAGGCGTATCTTAAGTACGTTATCGAGGAGATAGAAAAGGTAAGCCCGGAGCCAAAAGAGCTTGATAAGCTTGCGAATACTAAAAACACTTTGGAGCAGGGCAAAGATTACAGCGAGTCCGTGATGACGGCACTTGCGCTCCTCGGCGGAGAGGGCGATGAAAAAGGCGCAGTAGAAAAGGTGAAAGCCGCTTTGTCGTCTATCGAAAAGGTCAAGGAACTGATAAGCGGCGGCGAAGAGCTTTACCAAAGACTCTCCGAGATTTCGCTTGAGCTTGACGACAGCTACGGCGAGATATCGCGCCTTTCGGTAGCAGTGGACGGCGAAGGCGAAACGGATATCGACAAGATCGAAGAGCGTATGTACGAGATCGAAAAGCTTTGCCGTAAGTACGGCGGTGACGAAGAAGCCGTTTTAAGTGCTTTGACGGACTCTAAAAATGAGCTTTCGGAGCTTGAAGGGCTCTCGTCAAGGCTTGAAGATTTAAGCGGCGCATACGCAGATGCAAAATCGGAGCTTGCAAAACGCGCAAAGGAACTTTCCGAGTCAAGACGGAAGGCGGGCGACGAGCTTTGTCTAAAGGTGCGCGAAGCACTTGAATTTTTGGATATGCCGGGAGTCGTGCTTTTTGCACACGCCGAGCAGATAAAAAATGCAAAGGGCGGAGTATTTTACAGCCCCGAAGGAACGGAAAGAATAGAATTTCTTATTTCCGCTAATGTGGGTGAAGAGCCGAAACCCCTATCGAAGATAGCTTCGGGCGGTGAGCTTTCGCGTATCGTCCTTGCCATAAAATCCGTTTTAAATGAAAAGGAAGGCACGGGCACGCTTATTTTCGACGAGGTGGATACGGGCGTTTCGGGCAAGACCTCCTATAAGGTCGGCGTGAAGCTTCTTTCCGCATCACGCTCCGCGCAGGTCTTCTGCGTAACGCACAGCGCGCAGATAGCATCTCTTGCGGACTCACACCTGAAGGTGTCGAAATCGGCGTATAACGGGCGCTCTTTTACGGAAGTCACAAAGCTTTCAAAGGAGCAGAGAGTTATGGAAATTGCGAGAATAATGGGCGGTGACATAATCAGCAAGACCTTCGCAGACGGCGCAAGAGAGCTGATATCAAACGCCGAAATATTAAAAAGTCAAATGTAAACGAAAGGAATATACAATGAAGATCTACGACGAACTTAAGGCGCGCGGCCTTATTGCACAGGTAACCAACGAGGAGGAGATAAGCGAGCTTATCAATAACGGTAAAGCTACGTTTTATATCGGCTTTGACTGTACGGCGGACAGCCTTACGGCAGGTCACTTTATGGCTTTGACGCTTATGAAAAGACTTCAGATGGCGGGAAATAAGCCCATCGCGCTCATAGGCGGCGGTACGACTATGATCGGCGACCCTTCGGGCAGAACCGATATGCGTAAAATGCTCACGAAGGAGGATATCGACCATAACGCAGAGTGCTTTAAGCGCCAGATGGAGCGTTTTATCGACTTTGGCGAGGGTAAGGCGCAGATGCTCAATAACGCAGATTGGCTTTTGTCGCTTAACTACGTAGAGCTTTTAAGAGAGGTCGGCTCTTGCTTCTCCGTAAACAATATGCTACGCGCGGAGTGCTATAAGCAGAGAATGGAAAAGGGACTTTCCTTCCTCGAATTCAACTATATGATAATGCAGTCCTACGACTTCTACTATCTCTTCATGGAGCATAACTGTAATCTTCAGTTCGGCGGCGATGATCAGTGGTCGAATATGCTCGGCGGAACGGAGCTTATAAGAAGAAAACTCGGCAAAGACGCTCACGCGATGACCATAACGCTTCTTACCGACTCACAGGGCAAGAAGATGGGTAAGACCGCGGGTAACGCCGTATGGCTTGATCCGAACAAAACGAGCCCCTACGAATTCTTCCAGTATTGGAGAAACGTTGACGATAAGGACGTACTTAAGTGCATACGTATGCTCACGTTCTTGCCTATGGAGCAGATCGAAGAAATGTCAACTTGGACGGATAATAAGCTTAACGAAGCAAAGGAGATACTCGCATACGAGCTTACGGCTCTCGTTCACGGCACGGAGGAGGCGGAAAAGGCAAAGGCGGCGTCTCACGCGCTTTTTGGCGGCGGAAACGATATTTCCAATATGCCCACGACTGCTTTGACCGACGATAATTTCACCGACGGCAAGATTGGAATTATCGAGCTTCTTATTGCCGCAGGTTTTGCCGCATCGAGAGGCGAGGGAAGAAGACTTATCGAGCAGGGCGGCGTAAGTATTGACGGCGAAAAAATAACTGACCTTGCAAAAACGTTTGAAAAGAGCGTTTTCGGTGACGGACTTATCGTAAAGAAGGGCAAAAAGGCTTACCATAGGTTCACACTTTTATGAAAAAATTAAGACTTCTTATAAACCGTGAATGCACCGACCCTTACATTAATCTCGCCTTTGAGGAGTATCTTTTAAAGCAAAAGCCTTACGGCGACGACAGTATTTTTATGCTTTGGAGAAACGCTCCTTCCGTGATAATCGGAAAAAACCAAAACGCCTACAGAGAGATAAATAAGGATTTTCTCGACGAAGGCGGTATAAAGCTCGTACGACGTATGACGGGCGGCGGGGCAGTATTTCACGACCTCGGAAACGTCAATTTCACATTTATCGGGGAAGATGAAAAGGGAGAACTTGATTTTTCCGAATACGCGCTTCCCGTAGCCCGCGCAATAAGTTTGCTCGGAGTAGAAGCGGAGCTCAACGGCAGAAACGATATTTGCGTTATGGGCAAGAAGTTTTCGGGAACGGCACAATGTATAGAAAACGGCAGGGTGCTTCATCACGGCACGCTTCTTTACGATGCTGACCTTTCAAAGCTTTCGGGCGCTCTTAAAGTCAACAGCGAAAAGCTCAAGGATAAGGGTATAAGATCAGTCGAAAGCCGCGTCACAAACTTAAAGGGCATCACAAATTGCACGTTTACACCTACGGAGTTTATGGAGTATATAGCCGACTGCTATGCGGGGGAGTTTGACGGCGAGGTTTCGAAGGAATACGTAAATCCCGAAAAGACGGACGCCGTTATGAAACTTGTGAGGGAAAAATATTCGCTTTTTGAGTGGAACTACGGCGCATCTCCCGAATTTGAGTTTGCGAATACGAAAAGATTTCCCTTCGGAACGCTTGAACTCAATTTTACTTCAAGTAAAGGGCGTATCGAAAACGTCGCGCTTTACGGCGACTTTTTCGGAAAAGGCGATATAGGTGAGCTTTGCGCTTTACTCAAAGGTAAAAAGCTTGAAAAAGAGGAGATAAAAAACGCGCTTTGCGGCACTCTTGTAGAAAGCTATATTATGGGCTGCAGTGCGGAGGATATCATATCATTGTTTGAATTTTGAAAGGAAAAATTATGAATATCAAAAAATGTAAGTACAAGGATATGGCGGCGTATGCTATAGATATCGGTGACGTCGTTTTCAAAATAATTCCCGAAATGGGTATGAAGATCGCTTCCGCCGTACATAAGGAAAGCGGATTTGAGTTTATGCACCAAAACCCCAAAGGACTCAAAAAATACATAAGATCCGAATACGGCAGAGGATTTGGCGCAGGCGAATGCGCGGGCTTTGACGATATGATGCCCACCATTGACCCGTTTTACTATACAGGTGACGCTTGGAACGGCGTACGTATGCCCGACCACGGCGAAGTTTGGTGTTTGCCTTACGATATAAAGAAGGGCAAAGACTACCTCTTCGGAAAGGTAAACGGAATCCGTATGCCCTATATCTTCTCAAAGAAGATGTACGCTCTCAAAGAAAACGTCCTTCGAATTGAATACAGCGTTGAAAACCCTACGAAGTTTCCTATGGATTATCTGTGGGCAGGACACGTTATGCTCAACGCCGAAGAAGGCTCGCGTTATAAAGTTCCCGCAGAGTGCGACGAAGGCGTATGTATGTTCTCAAATAACGAAAGAATCGGCAAATACGGCGAGCGCTTTTCTTTCCCGATGAATACCGATAAAGAAGGCGTGACTCACGATATGACTCTTATGAGAAGCCCCTCCGTAAAGAAAGAAGAAAAATACTACATCACCAATAAGCTTACAAAAGAAGGCTTTTTGGGAGTAGATTATCCTTCGAAAAAGCTCGCATTTACTATGCATTTTCCCGTAGAGGAGATACCCTATATCGGAATTATGAACAACGAATGCGGCTGGGATAATATGT
>JAZRTW010000179.1:0-2714 GCA_045652265.1 Eubacteriales bacterium
ACAAAATATGCCTTTTCACTCGTCTTTTCAAGAGGTGAAAAGTCGGTGTCACCGTAAATTCCGCTTATCTCAAAGCCTGCATCTTTTGCAAGGCTTTCAAGCTTCTTTATACTGTGATATTTTTGGGTATGCTCTTCGTCATATCTTTCCCAAAGACCGTTTTTCTTTACGGAAAAAAGGCTTAAGAAAAACTTACATCTCTTGCTTGTCCCGTTATATAGATTTTGCCAAGAAAGAAAAGCGTTTTCGCTTTCCAAAACGTAGCAGTTATCCGCATAGACGTTTTCGTAGCGGTATTGTGTATTAACGTCAAAAAGCAAGACTCCGCCTTTTTTAAGGCAAGCGTGAGAGGACTTAAAAAATCCCGAAAGTTCCCTATCGTACAAAAGATAGTTCACGCTGTCAAAGGTCGATATGACCGCATCAAAGTCCTTTCCTACGGCAAACGCGCGCATATCCGCTCTCACAAAGCAAGCGGTCTGTCCCTCTTCCCTCACCTTTTTATCGGCAACTGAAAGGGCGTCCTCGGAAATATCGAAGGCGGTCACGCTGTAACCTTTTTTAGCAAGGGCAAGGGAAATATTCCCCGTGCCGCAACCGCAGTCCAAAACGTTGGGACTCGTTTTATTTCCACCGAGCACCGCGCTTATAAAATCCGCGTATTCTCCGTAAGGGCAGGCCGCGTTAAGCTCGTCGTAGAAATAGGAAAGTGCGCTGTAGCTTGTCATTTCGTTCTGTCAAGTACCAGCTTGTAGCCGTCGCAACCGTACTTTAAGCTGCGGTTCACGCGGCTTATCGTAGCGGTGGAAAGTCCCGTCTCTGCGGTGATGTCCGTATACTGTCTTCCGTCTGTGAGCATCTTTGCCGCTTTCATTCTTTTGCCAAGCTCCTGAAGCTCGGATGCTGTGCAGATATCTTCAAAAAAGTTATAGCACTCCTCTACTGTTTCAAGCTTGAGTATGCACTCGAAAAGGTAATCGTTGTTCGCGTTTTTAAGCTTATCGTTCACTTTTCTTCTCCTTTATTCAGACCTTCGAAAATCCTATTTCAAGATCGTTTATTATATCGTTTATATCTTCAAGACCTACCGAAAGTCTTATCATTCCCGGATCTATACCCGCCGCTACGAGCTGCTCGTCCGTAAGCTGACGGTGAGTCTCGCTTGCGGGGTGAAGCACGCAAGTTCTTATATCGGCAACGTGTACTACGTTTGACGCAAGCTTTAAGCTATCCATAAATCTTACAGCAGCGTCTCTGCCGCCCTCTATCTCAAATGAGATGACGCCCGATGCGCCAAAAGGCAGATACTTCTTTGCAAGCTCGTCGTACTTATAGCCCTTCGCGCCGGGATAATTTACGCTCTTTACCTTTCCCGTGCTCTCAAGATACTTTGCGACGACTTCTGCCTGTCTTGAATACTTTTCCATACGCAAAGCAAGAGTCTCAAGTCCGATATTGAGAAGGAATGCGCTATGTGCCGCAGGATATGCGCCGAAGTCTCTCATAAGCTGCATTCTCGCCTTTGCGATAAACGCGGTCTTGCCGATATCCTTGACGTAGGATACGCCGTGATAGCTCTCGTCGGGCTCGACGAAATCCTTATAAAACTTCTCGCCCGTGTAATCGAATTTGCCCGCGTCGACTATTACGCCGCCGACCTGGAGAGCGTGTCCGTCCATATATTTGGTCGTGGAGTGGATTACGATATCCGCGCCGTATTCGATGGGTCTGCACAAAACGGGCGTTGCGAAGGTGTTGTCCACGATGAGCGGAACGCCGTTTTTATGCGCGATGTTTGCAAACTTTTCGATATCGAGTATCTGTATCGTGGGGTTTGCTATCGTCTCGCCGAAAACACATTTTGTGTTAGGCTTGAAATACTTTTGTATCTCCTCCTCGGGAAGATCGGGGTCTACGAATATGCACTCGATGCCGAACTTTTTGAGCGTTACGGCAAAAAGGTTGACCGTGCCGCCGTAAATGCTCGTTGCAGAAACGAAGCTGTCGCCTGCACTGCAGAGATTAAGTATGCTTATAAGGCTTGCCGCCTGTCCGGAGGACGTGCACATTGCGCCGACGCCGCCTTCTAAATCGGCTATCTTCTTTTCAACTACTTCTACCGTGGGGTTTGAAAATCTCGAATACATGTGAGCCGTCGGCATATTGAAAAGCTCGCCGATATGCTCGGTGCTGTCAAAGCGGTAAGTCGTGCTCTGAACGATGGGCATTACTTGCGGAGCACCGTTTTCCGCGCGGTATCCCGAATGCAAGCATTTTGTTGCGATCTGAAAATCATTTTTCTTTTCCATAATTTCACCTTCACAAAAGTTTTGACCAGCTCATAACAAGCAGTATCACTATACCTAAAATTATGCGATACCAGCCGAATATCACGAAGCTGTGTTTTTTGATATAATTTATTAAAAATTTAATTGCCAACATTGAAATCGCAAAGGAAACGAGTGAGCCGATAAGTATAAGTAGCCACTCCTTTGCGGAAAATGCGCCCGCCGAGCCGATAAGCTTCAGCGCAGACGCGCCGAACATTACGGGTACGGCAAGGAAGAACGAAAACTCCGCCGCCGTCTTTCGCGATACGCCGAGTGCTGTCGCGCCGAGTATCGTCGAGCCCGACCTGGACGTGCCGGGAATAAGTGCAAGGGCTTGGAAGCAACCTATGAAAAACGCCGTATGCGGCTTTAATTTCTCTAAAT
>JAZRTW010000180.1:0-5439 GCA_045652265.1 Eubacteriales bacterium
CTGTCTGTCAAAGCGGCCGGGACGAAGAAGTGCGGGGTCAAGTATATCGGGACGGTTAGTTGCTGCTATAACTATTACGCCTTGGTTCGTTCCGAATCCGTCCATCTCAACTAAAAGCTGGTTTAAGGTCTGCTCTCTTTCGTCATTACCGCCGCCGAGTCCCGCGCCTCTATGTCTGCCGACTGCGTCTATTTCATCAATAAATATAATGCTTGCGGGGCTTTTCTTCGCGGTATCGAAAAGATCTCTTACTCTCGATGCGCCGACACCGACGTACATTTCAACAAAGTCGGAACCCGATATCGAGAAAAAGGGTACGCCCGCTTCGCCTGCAACAGCCTTTGCAAGCAAGGTCTTACCCGTACCGGGAGGGCCTACAAGAAGTATACCTCTCGGTATCCTTGCGCCAAGGTCGATAAACTTCTGGGGGTTTTTCAAAAATTCAACTACCTCTTGAAGCTCCTCCTTCTCCTCATCCGCACCCGCTACATCATTAAAGGTGACCTTCTTTTTGTCGGAATCAACCTGCTTTGTGTGAATCTTACCGAAGCTGTTGATCTTTCCGCTCATTCCCGTAGCCTGACGCATCATTAAGAAATAGAATACTACGACTATCAATACGGGGATAACGTAAGGAAGCAAGGAGACTACCCAAGACGTAGGAGCAGGCATCGGAAAATCGTAGTCTTCCAAATTCTCACTTACATTGAGAGAGTCTTCTATCGCCGCATAAAACATATAAAGATCTCTTATGCGATACTCGATCTTGGTGTCATCGGTCTTTGTGAGAGTCATAATATTGTTGCTCTCGACCTTAAAGGTCTTGACCTCGTCGTTTTCAAAAAGTGCAATTATCTCGCTGTACTTGATATCGTCATTATTGATGTTATTCAAAAAGCTTGAAGATACAAGCACGATAGCGATGATCAGTATCGCATAAAATATAATCGGTTTCCAAGTTTTCTTCACCGTTTGGTCCTCATCTTTCGAAAATAATGTTTATTTGCTGTATACTTCGGGCTTTAAGATAGCAATGAACGGAAGATTGCGGTAGTTTTCGGCGTAGTCAAGTCCGTAGCCTACCACAAAATTGTCCTCTATCTTTGCTCCTTCGTAATCTATATGAATATTGTTTTCTTTCATATTTCTCTCATACTTATTAAGTAAGGCACAAAGCTTTACGCTCTTTGCTTTTTTCGCCTTCATATACTCCATAAGCTTCATAAGCGTCGTTCCCGTATCGAGAATGTCCTCTATCACGACTACGTCAAAATCGGAAAGATCGTCTGCGGAAGTGTCGCAGGTGATATTGACGACGCCGCTCGTTGTAGTAGCCCTTCCGTAAGACGATGCGCGGATATAGTCTATCTGCACGGGCATCGTAAGGCGCTTTAAAAGATCGCTTGCAAAGGGACACGAGCCCTTTAATACGCAGAGTATCATAAGCTTTTTGCCCTCGTAATCGCGGTTGATCTCGGCGGCGATTCGGTCGCATATATCGGAAATGTCTTTTTCTGTGTAAAGTATTCTTTCGTAATCGCTTAAATCGTGTTTTAATTCCATTTTACCCTTCCTCTTTATCTTCAATTTTGATCGTCAGTACGTTTTTTGTTTCGTCCGTTATCTTTACTCTGTCCGCAACCGAACAGCGCGGCACCCAAATTATGCCCTCTTCGTCGCAAACTATAGGATAGCCGTCCCTTTCGGAAAGCGGTATCTTTTTGTTTATGAAAAATTCCTTTAGGCTTCTCGTCATACCTTCGCCGACAACGGCGTCACCCGTTTTCCTCGTTCTGACGTATACGCCGCCTACGATTTTATCACAATCGAAAAATGCCTGTTTGAACAATGTGTAAACAATGTCGGGTGCTTTAGGTGTATTCTTTGAAAAATATTCAAGGTACAGATTGAGTTTTCCGAATTCGTTATCGCCTTCCAAAAGCTCTTTGCCTTTGAGTAAATCCGACGCTTTGCATTTTTCAAAACGGTAGATACCGAATTCGCAAAGCAGCTTAACGTCTTGCGGCAACACTATATGTTTGCCCGAATCACCCTTTTCTATAAAAGCAAGTGCGCTGTCAAGATGTATCTTTTCAAGTACACCGTTATTATTTGACAAAACGTCCTTATATAACAGCATTAAAACTCTTTTTTTCAAAGAAACGTGAAGTTTTAAGAAGTTTTCCCTATCAAATCTTCCGTATTTTGCATTTTCATTTATATATGAAAGTGCCTCGCCTTTTATGAAATCCGAGTCCTCCGAAAAAGTGCGTGACGCGTTTCTTACGTTCTTTTCATAGCTCGGATTAAGTTTTGAAAGCTCCGGAAGTATGTTATTTCTTATTCTGTTTCGCGAATACGCGGCGTCTTTATTCGTGCTGTCGAAGCGGTAGGCTATGCCATTGCTGTCGCAATAGCAGCGAATCTCGTCCTTTCCTATATCGATAAGAGGTCTTATGATATTGTCTCTTACGGGCAGTATGCCGCGCAGTCCCTCCGTGCCGCTTCCTCTCGTGAGATTAAATATGACCGTTTCGCAGTTATCCGTAAGATTATGGGCAACTGCAAGCTTA
The DNA here is from genome assembly GCA_045652265.1 of Eubacteriales bacterium. Classification (GTDB taxonomy): domain Bacteria; phylum Bacillota; class Clostridia; order Oscillospirales; family CAG-272; genus CALCTE01. The sequence goes on from JAZRTW010000180.1 coordinate 2,574, forward strand.
TCAAAGGCGTTTTCAAGACACAGCTTTTCAAAGTACCCGTAGCGCACCTGCCGCGCCGTTTCCTCAATACCTTTTGAAAGGCGCCTTGCAAGCGCGGGCACGTCTTCTCTTAAGGTAAAAAGCTCTATTTTGTGCTCTTTACAAAATGCTCTGACGTGGGCTTCATCGCCGTCAGCTTCTTCCCCTCTTATAAGATGGTTAACGTGGCTTGCGGCGATTTTTTCGATGCCGAGTTCATCTTTGAATTTGAGCAAAAGGTGAAGAAGGCACATCGAGTCTGCGCCGCCTGAAACGGCGCAAAGCACCTTATCGCCTTTTTTTATCATTTTATTTTCGGCTACCGTTTCCAAAAAGCTGTTTTCAAGCTCCGTTTTGTGCATCATTAGCCCTGAATCCATCCTCAAGTGTTATAAACTTCGTATATTGCGGTATCCAACCCATTTTTATCGACCGCGTTTCACCGTGTCTGTTTTTCGCAACGATGACCTCAACCGTGCTTTGCAAAGCCTCAGCTTCTTCATTTGGGTTATTTTCTCTGTAAAGGAACAAGACGATATCGGCGTCCTGCTCGATAGCACCCGAATCACGAAGGTCGGAAAGCTGGGGACGTTTTTCCTCTTTCTTTCTCTTTTCAAGATCACGGGAGAGCTGTGAGCAAAGCAATATCGGAATCTTGAATTCCATTGCCATAAGTTTAAGTCCGCGTGATATCTCACCTATCTCGTTCGCCTTATTGTCGCTTCGTCTTTCGGAATTCATAAGTCCGAGGTAGTCGATGATAACAAGTCCGAGATTCTTTATACGGCGAAGCTTTGCCTTCATCGCAGTTACCGTCGTATTTGAGGTATCGTCAACGTATATCGGCATTTTGGAAAGTTCTGCCGAAGCCATCGCGAGCTTGTCGTATTCCTCGTCGCTTATATTTGCACTGCGAAGATGGTAGTTGTCGACCATGGCATAGCAAGTCCAAATACGGTTTACGACCTCTTCCTTGGACATTTCAAGAGTAAATATCGCAACGGAGCGTCCCGTCGATTTGGCGACGTTCGGCGCGATATTGAGAGCAAAGCTCGTTTTACCGATACCGGGACGCGCTCCAAGAAGCACGAGGTTGCCCGGTGCAAGCTCTATAAGCGTCTTATCAAGGTCGGAATAGCCCGTTTTAATAGCGGAACTTTCGTTTCCCTTGTTCCTTGCTTTTTCTTCCAAAGCATCGTAAGAGCTTCTCAAAATATCGCTGATGTGCGTAAAACCGCTATAGTCCTTACCCTGAGCAATACCGTATATCTTCTGCTCTGCTCTGTCAAGGAGCTTATCTACGTCATCGCTTTGTGCAAAAGCATCTTCGGTAGTTTCCTCCGATGCGGCAATAAGCTTACGAAGCGTGGATTTTTCCTTGACGATACGTACGTAGTTTGAGATATTCGATACCGAGGGAACGGTATCCGCAAGATTTTTTATAAAATTCTTGCCCGTCGTCTCATCGAAAACGCCCTTTGTAACAAGCTCGTTTAAGACGGTTACCGCGTCTATCCTTTGGTTTTCCTTGAAAAGATAGTTTATGGCGTTATATACGTCGGTATGTATGGAAAGGTAAAAATCATCGCCCTCTATCTTATCGGCTATTTCGTTCATCTTTTGGGAGTCAATGATTATCGCACCCAAAAGCGCCTGTTCCGCTTCGACAGAGCAAGGCATTTGACGTGTTAAATTGAAATCAGATGCCATTTCTACACCTCTTATTTATATTTATCGCTTACGATAACGTTAATTTCTCCGTTTACGTCCGTGTAAAGCTTTACGCCAACGGTAAAGCTTCCGTAGGTCTTTATCGTATCTGCAAGATTGAGCTTTCTCTTGTCTACAGTGAGCTTATGCTGCTTTTCAAGCTCCTCGGCAATGTCCTTCGCCGTTACGCTTCCGTAAAGGCGTCCGTCGGCGCCCGAGCCGACAACGAATTTTACGCTTACCTCTTTAAGCTTCTTTGCAAGCTCCTCTGCCGCCTTCTTTTCCTGCGCTTCGCGGTATTTCTTGCTATCCTCTTTATTCTTAACGTCGTTCATTACGCTTACGTCTGCTTCCTTTGCAAGCTTCTTTGGAAAAAGGAAGTTTCTTGCGTATACGTCGGATACTTCAACTATTTGTCCCTTTTTGCCCTGCGGCTTTACGTCCTGTAAAAGTATTACCTTCATATTTCCTCCTTACGAGCTACTGCTCGTTTCTCATATATTCGTCTATCTTATCTTTGAGCATACGAAGCACGTTATTCATATCGCTGCTCTTTATCTGTGCGCCTGCCATATCGAAATGGCCGCCGCCGCCCATTTTTTCAAGTATGAGTGCAACATTGATGCTTCCCGTTGAACGCGCGGATATATTTATGACGCCGCCCGTTTTATAAAGGACGAAGGAAGCGAGTATGTCCTTTATGTTTATAAGCTTATCCGCCGCCTTTGCCGCAGATATCTTCTCCGACGGATCGCAGTCCTCGTTAATTGCGGAAACGGCAATATGGTCAAGGTAGACTGTTATGTTTGATTCGAATTTCGCTTCTCCCATAACCTCTGCCGCGCTCTGCTTGAAAAGCGACGCCGTCTGTACGGGGCTTGCGCCCTCGCCGCGAAGATACTGCGCCGCACCGAAGGTACGAACACCTGTATTTTTGGAGAACTGATTCGTGTCAAGCCATATTCCCGAAAGGAGTATGTCCGCTTCTTCCTTCAAAAGCTCACCGCTTTGCAAGAACTGCTCAAGCATTTCGCTTATTAGCTCGCAGGTCGATGAAACGGAAGGCTCGATATACGCTATCTTGGGAGCCGTTACAAACTCCTCACTCTTTCTGTGATGGTCGATGACCGCGGTTTTG
>JAZRTW010000181.1:0-6015 GCA_045652265.1 Eubacteriales bacterium
AGCTGATCTTCACCAACGGAAAGATAGAGGTGAACTTCGGAGCCCATAAGCTCGGTAACGTCAACGTCAACGTCGATAACTGCATCAGCGTATTTTTCAAGAGCTTCTTCTTCGTTGTGAATGCACTCGGGACGGATACCCGCACCAACTTCCTTACCGATGTAATCGTTAAGCTCGCCGTCGAGGTTCTTATCCTTGGGAAGAAGGATTCTGTTTCCGGAGAATACGAAGTAAAGGTCAGTGCCTCCGCGCTCTTTCTCGATAACACCGTTCAAGAAGTTCATTTGAGGTGTTCCCAAGAAGCCTGCAACGAAGAGGTTAACGGGCTTGTCGTAGAGGTTTTGAGGGCTGTCAACCTGTTGGATAAGACCGTCCTTCATAACTACGATACGGCTAGCCATCGTCATAGCTTCTACCTGGTCGTGCGTAACGTAGATAAACGTTGTGCCGAGGCTTCTGTGAAGCTTCGTAAGCTCTGTTCTCATGGCTGCACGAAGTTTAGCGTCAAGGTTGGAAAGGGGCTCGTCAAGAAGGAATACCTTAGGCTCACGTACGATAGCACGTCCGAGAGCTACACGCTGACGCTGACCACCGGAAAGAGCCTTGGGGCGTCTGTCCAAAAGGTGGTTGATATCCAAAATTCTGGAGGCTTCGTCAACTCTGCGCTTGATCTCCTCCTTGGGAGTCTTGCGAAGCTTAAGACCGAATGCCATGTTCTCAAAAACTGTCATGTGGGGATAAAGAGCATAGTTCTGGAAAACCATCGCGATGTCTCTATCCTTGGGCGCAACGTCGTTAACGAATCTGTCGCCTATGTAGAGCTCACCCTCACTAATTTCTTCAAGTCCCGCAATCATTCTGAGAGTAGTGGACTTACCGCATCCGGACGGTCCTACAAGGATAATGAATTCCTTGTCCTTGATCTCAAGGCAAAAGTCGGATACAGCCGTAACTCCACCGGGGTATTTCTTATAGATGTGTTTAAGGGATACACTAGACAAAACAATTACCTCCTATGTGTTAGTGCGTATTATATTACATCAATGTATTATACCAAAAAAAATGCAAATATGATAGTGGTTATTTGCCCAAATTTTTAAAAAGTTTTTATATATTTTGCATAAAAAATCATAAAAGTGATATATCGTCGAGCAAAAGCGAGGAAATTCCTCTGTATATCTCCTCGGGACGTTCTCTCACTTTTTTTGCTATTCTTTCCGCAAGCGATGCAGTCGCCGCGTCAAGCGATACCTCCAAAAGCGAATGCCCGTTTTTTTCGATTTTGATTCCGACGCGATAACCGAGCTCCTGCTTCATTATGTCGACGTAAACCTTACCGCCGCTTTTTTCGAAGGAAAGAAGACGTATGGCGGAGTGCATCGCCTTATCTCTCACAAGCGGCACGAGATCGTCCTCCAAAGCGGAAAGAGCCTGCATACCGATCTTTGTAAGCTCGTACATATCCTCGTCGTTCTGTCTGTACGTCTTAACGCAGCCTGACTCGCACAGATCTATGATACAGTCGTTAAAATCGAAAGACGAGATGAAATTATCCTGAACGCAAAGATCGTTTAAAGTGTTGTGTGTAAGAGGATAGTCGATTATGCTCATCATATAGAGGATAAACACCTTAATGTCGTTTCTTTTCTTAATTAAGCCTGACATAAGATCCCTCCTCTCGTAACACACTTACATTATATCACAAAAAAGTAGATAAGGCAATAATATTTCGTATAAAAATATTGTAAAAAAATATTTTTATGGTACAATTCTATTTGAGGTGATAAGATGATCAGACTCGATAAATATATCTCGAAAGCAACGCTTATGACGAGGAGTATGAGCCAGAGCGCAATAAAGCGCGGGAGAGTTACGGTAAACGGCACGCTTGCAAAAAGCGGCGATATGAAGATTGACGAAAAAAATGCGAAGGTATGCCTTGACGGCGAGGCACTTGAGTACAGCGAATACATATATATTATGCTAAATAAACCGCAGGGCGTGCTTTCTGCCACAGAGGACGGCAAGGGTATGACGGTCATAGACCTTTTGCCCGAGGCTTATAAAAACACGGATATATTTCCCGTCGGAAGACTTGATAAGGATACGGTTGGGCTTATGCTCATAACGGACAACGGTCCTCTTGCACACAAAATGCTTTCTCCAAAGCATCACGTTGACAAGACCTATTATCTTAAGACCGAAAAAGCGGTATCGGAGGAGGATAAGCGAAAAATCGAAGAGGGAGTATATATAGGAGAAGGGATAACCACGATGCCTGCCGAGTTTTTGCTCGACGGTGACCGTATGGGCGGCCATTTAACGATACGTGAGGGCAAGTTCCACCAAGTTAAAAGAATGCTTGAAGCGGTCGGAAATAAGGTGATCTTTTTGGAAAGAGTGCGATTCGGCGTGCTTTCTTTGGACGAGGCTTTAGAGCGCGGCGCGTGGCGTAAGCTTACGAAGGAAGAGGAAAAACTCCTCGCGGATAATTATTGAAAAAACGGCAGGTTGCAGCCTGCCGTTTTATGATATCTAAAATTTGATAGCATCGCAAAATACCGCTTCTGCCCAATGCTCGTCTTGGGTGGAAAATTCAAACTTATTTTTCAAAGGCAAGGTAAGCGTACACTCTGCCTTACCGTCTTTTATTGAAAAATCAAAACGGTGGCCGTCACTGTCCGAAACTTTGCCCAGTATGTATTTTTCTATGCACATACTTTCGTCGAGTGCTTCTTTATCCGTATTGCATTTGAACTTAAAGTAGGCTTTGTTAAAACCGGAGGATACGTCAAAGTCAATGCTTTTATCTTTGTTCAAATACAAAGCAATATCGAACATACACAGAAGCTCCGTTGCGAGTGCGCGCACGTCCGTTTGCAAAATCTGTCTTTCTTCGGCATGAATTTGCATATTCAGCTTTATACCCAAGGGAAACGTGCAAACTTTAAGCTGTGCTCTTGTGAAGTCAGCTAGCTTTGAAATATCTATGCAATGCGTAAAAGTATCGTCAAGGCACTCAAAATTTCTGTATATTGCACCTCTTACTCTCGCTAAATTTTTGCTTATTTCTTCGCTGACATTACCGTCAAGAAGACGGTTACAAACGAGATCTATGATTTCGTATTTACTGCCATTCAACGCGCCCTCATAATAGCTCGGCAGAAAAATAACTATGTTATCGGAAAGGGAATATGGCACGATCAAAACGGCGCAGTAGCCTTCGAATTCGTTACACTCCACCGCGTCGATACAGGTGCTTTGAATCGCACGCATAAGCTTTTTGAACGTATCGGGAGAAAATATTTTGTCCGCTTTTGATTTGAGCTTGATATTACATATCTGCTCAAAAGCGCTGTTTTTATACGTTATCTCTCCGCTCTTGTCAAAGAGCATCATCGGGAATTTTTGAAAACTGATACTTTCTTTGCTGTGGTTCATTTTGAATTTGTGCCCCTTCGTTTGCTGTGTTACTTGTTTGCGTCTCTTGTGAATCCCTCGCCGTTTATCTCGTGAGCGGGATATATCGTCACAAAAGCATATTTGTCACATCTGTTTATAATGTTTATCAGTGTAGCGTATTGGTTCATCGTAAAGGAGAACATCAGCATTTTCCCTTTCTTTTGCGTATATCCGCCCACCGTATCTACAATAGTTGTCGTACGGTCGAGGGTTTCGATGATATGTTGGTTAATCTGCTCGTACTGTGACGAGACGATGTTTGCGACGAACGCCCTCGTCTGTCCCAAAAAGATCTTATCTATAACGAGTGCGGTAACAAAAGCGCAGATTATACCGAGAAGCGTAATCACGATATTGTGACTTGTGAATACGCCTGCGCCGATGATAACTGCGTCGATAAAAAAGATCACCGTTGAGCTTTTCGCTTTTTTAAAGTATTTGCAGATTATAAACGCTATTATGTCGACGCCGCCCGTTGAACCGCCGCCTAAAAATGTTATCGCGCAACCCGCACCTATCAGTAAGCCGCCGAAAAGTGAGGCGAGCAGTATTCCTATTTGGGAGTATTCGCTTGCGGGAATATAAAAGAAGCCCCGCAAAAAATCGGGGCTCGCTATTTTTGAAAACACGGCGACTCCGACGGGATAAATTATCGTCGAAAGTAAAGTTTTCGCGGCGAAAGATTTATTGAGGAAGACAACGCCCAAAGCGTATATTCCTACGGTGAACACCGTAATTAAGAGCTCTTCTCCGACGGGTAAGAACGAGTTTACGATTATGGAAAGTCCCGATATTCCGCCCGTTACGAGTTTGTAGGGGAGAATAAACACAGCCGTGCCGAAAGAGAGCAATAGAGTGCCAAGCACCGTAAGTACGATGCTTTTTACGGTTTGCTTGTTGAATAAACGTTTCATAATATACACCTCTGCGTCAGGCACCCCTGATTTAAGGTAATTTCTTTCCGCAGTTATTACAATACTCAAAATCACGCTTCGCGGGGGTTCCGCAATACGGACAGAAATTGCTGTCGGCATTATTCTTGCGCGCGTTTTGATAAGGAGCGCCGAACATCTCGTTTAAGGGATCGGGTTCTTCGCCTTCGTAGGTAATGTCGTAGGCAGAGTACCTGTTTTCACCCGTAGCGTTCTTGAAATTATATATGGTCATCGCGACGGCAATACCCGTCCAAAGCACACCGAATAAAGCGAAGACGGCGCTTGCTTTAGATGCTAAAACAGTCCAGAAAATACCGAAGCCGATCATAAAGATACCGACGACTCCGCCCATCATGGAAGGGCCGCGTCCGGGTTTGATACTTCTCATAGTCTAACCTCCGGTAATTATATTATACGCAAATACGGCAGACTTTATCTGTAATCTTCAAATTCCTTCAAAACGGCGTTGGGTACGTAGTCGTAATATACCTTTCCGCTTTCGTGTGTTCCCGTAGTGGTGGGGAAGATGACTGTCGGCTCAAGCTTGTAATCTTGGAAGCGGAAGAGAAGATCTGACTGACGTGCAAATTCGTCGGCGGTGAGACTCGTGGTTGCAAACTTTGATATTTCGTCGAATTTTTCTTTGCACGTTGCAAATTTGTCACCTGTTAAATATTGGTTAAATGCGAGCTTTGCAAGCATTATCTGAACGGTGAGTCTGTCAAGCTCTCCGTTTTTGTAGTCCGCAAACGTTATGTACTGAAGCGCCTTGTCTCCGTCAAAATCCTGTTTTCCTGCCGTAAGCTCTACGGTGTAGTCGTCGTCTATGTGTACGAGATCATATTTAAGATCTACGGGAATAGTTCCGAGCGCGTCGATGGTCTTTATGAAGTTGTTTCGTGACATTACGTAGTAATAGTCAATATCAATACCGACGATACCGCTCACAAGCTCTGTCATACGCTCTATGCCGCTGTCTTTGTAAACGCTTCCGAGATTTACGGGTGTTCCGTCGGGATTTTTCTGCGCGCCGGAGGTGCTGACTTTAAGCGTAGCGGGGATAGCGGAGAAAACGAAGCGTTTGTTTTCTTTGTCCGCTTTAACGAAGGTTATCATCTCGGCGTATTTTCCGCTTTTGTCGGTTATGACGAAGAGCATTTCAAAGGTAGAACCGTTTAAATCGTCGGGAGTTTCTTCCTGACCGCCGTTCACGGGTACGTCTTCTGAACCGTTACCCTCTCCGTCGCCTTTATTCTCACCTTGCTCGGTCGCGGCACCGTTACCGTTGAACACGTCGAGCACGAGTTTGTTTAAAAAGGGAAAAATATAGTTAGCGGCAATAGCAAATGCCACGAGTGAAAACAAAAATGAGATCAAAAAACTACGCAGTGAGCGTACCATTATGACACCGTCCTTTGACTTGATATGATCATACATAGTGATTATACACCATTTTAAATATATTTTCAAGTACCAAGCGGAAATTATGCGAATTTTATGATTTGAAACCTATTTTTTTACATAGCTCAATCCAACGCTGGGCGCGACTAAAATCAAAATGATACTTTGAGCCCTCCTTAAGTCGGATCGTAGCCATGTCGTGCTGTGAGCCAAGGAG
>JAZRTW010000182.1:0-2795 GCA_045652265.1 Eubacteriales bacterium
TATCCCATGCACGTAAACAAGGCGATGAGAATTTTCAAGGAAGACATAGAACGTGCGGGACTTTCCGAAAGCGATCTTCAAAAAGACCTTCACGAAAACCACCGTTTCAGAAATCCGTTTAAAAACAAGTCCGTCATCGACAGCGACTACTACAGCGATATGCAGACTGTGACAATTACGGAATTCTGGTTTAGGCAGCAAAGCGACGGCCATGCAAAGATAGAAACGGATAAGGGAAGCGTCGACTACAGCTACAAAAGCGGCGACGTGGGACTTATCATACTCATCGGCTCTCACGAAATAAGGTACGTCCCGAAATATTGGACTACCACCGGCTGTACGATGTATCCTTTTTGCATCTACAACCGCACTCCCACCACCGACACCCTCTTCGGCAAAAGCGAGCTTTTGCAGCTTATTCCCCTTATAGACAGCGCCGACAGAGAGATGATATATGCACAGCTCAACTCCGCGTTCTGTGCAAATGATATTGTTATTGCGGAGGAAAACGCATTTGCGGAGGGAGAAGGTCCCGACAACAGACCCGGTGCGGTCTGGAAGCTTCGTCCGGGAATGATGGGAAAGGTGCAACGCCTCGGCAATCTCGGCTATGCCGAAGCGAACCTTTACGCAAACGTATCACGTATGAGAGAACTTATGCGCGAAACCGTCGGCAACTACAGCTCATTCCAAGGCGAAGAGCCCGAAAAGGTGACTACCGCTACGGGCATTGCCCTTTTAAACGAAAGGGCGAAAACACGTAAGCAGATCAAATTATGCGATAAGCTTGCGGCATACGCGAGACTCTACAGCCTCGTGGACAGAAGTGCTCTCGAATGCTTCGAAAACGGACGCTACGTACTGCTCGGAGCGCCCGAGGATAAGAGCGGAGGGCTCATATTCAACATATCCGACTACGGCGGAAAAAACGGCTACATTCCCGAGGTAGATGTAAAGATACACGTCGGAGACGGTATCCAAAACTCCAAAGCATTTACCGTATCCGCACTTTCCGACCTCATCAAAACGCCTATTACTGCGGACAACTATAAGCTCGTAGAGGCCTTTATCGAGCTTATCGGACTCCCCGTGAGAAGCGAAGTGACGGATATATTGGAGCAGAAATACTCACAAAGCAACAACGGAGGTATAAATGAACAGTAACGAAGAAAAAAGCTTCACAGCCGAGGAAGTAAACAAAATAGTCGAAGAAAGACTTTCACGCGAAAGAAGACAAAACGGTTCTCTTTCGGCGCTCAAGGAGTTTTTAAAGGACTTAAAGGCACAAGGAATACTTAAAGGCGAAAGCACGTCGGAGCTTGCAAGCGAGCTTATGGCGATAGTTGAAGAAAAGACTGCCATAGCCGCGTCTGAAGAAGAAACGGTCGAGCCCGAAGCCGAAAGCGAAGACGCTTTATCAAAAGATCCCGTCGTGGAAAAATTCGAAAACGAGCAAAAAGCTCTTGCCGAAGTTTATCCCGAGCTCGATATCACCGCTCTTTTAAACGACGAAGCTTTCTGCGCTTTTTATAAGGCATATGTAAAAGAATTTTCCAATGCAACCTTACTTGAAGTGTACAGCGGATTTTTGAAGGCGAAAGCCGCAGAGGAAAACTTACGCCTTTCGTCAAGGCTTAAGCGCACCCCCTCATCACAAAGAGCCGCTGAAAGTTCGGAAGGCGCACTTACACCTACTCAAAGAGCGATCGCTTCAAAAGCGGGAATGTCTTACCGCGAATACGCAAAGCTTTTGGAGGACATTCCCAAAAGAAGAATCAAAACTAACTAAAAGGAGATAAAATATGGAATTTGCATATTGCGAGGGTATGTCAAACGCGCAGCCCTCATTCGAAGTTTTTAAAGTTAACGAAAAAGAAACTATAAAGAAAGGCGACGTTTTGTCGCTCAATGAAAAAGGATTTGTCACAAAATCAGGCCTTACGGACATAAGCATCGGTGTCGCTATGGAAGACTACCCCACCGATGACGCAAGCGGACTTATAAGCAAAAGAAACGTAATAAAAGTGGCAACCTCTGGAAACGCCGTATACAGAGTATACGGTAAAAAGATAAATTTTATGGGTGAGTGCACCGATACAAAAGTATATCCCGTTGAAAGCGAAGGAATACTCTACAGTTATTACCGCTCTTTTCTCGTGCTTATAAGCAAGTCTCCGGAATCGCAGAATACAGACAACGTAGGTGACGTGAGAACTATAAGCTATGTGAACCCCGAAGGAAGCTTAGTGGCAATGAACGTCTCTAAAGGCGGAATCCCCCATCCCGACGACGTCTACGCAATTATGCCCAATATAGGCGACACTTATTTCAAAGACCTTAACGAAAGTGAGTTCAAATTCGACGAAACGGAAGGTCATTTCCGCTGTGTCGGAGTTGATTTTTCAACTAATAACGTAAAAGGTCTCCCCTCTTTCTTTGTAAAACTCAATAAACACTCTTCAACCTCAAAAATTAATAGCTAAAAAGGAGAACACGATATGAACGATATTTATACTTGGCCTAACGACCTCTACCCTCTCGTCAAAAAGCGCTTTGAGCTTCGCTATGACGAAAGAATGGATCTCATCTCACAGCTTGCAGGCATTGTAGAGCAAGCAGAGGTCGATTACCGCCTCGAAGGTGTAGGCGGATTTGGTGAGCTTCCCGAATATAACGGAACCTTGATGCACTCCGACCAGAAGAGAAGCTTCATCACCACCATCACCCCCATCGAACACGCAATCGCGGCTACAGTAAGCTACAAAAAAGCAAAGATAGATATGTCAGGTGAAGCG
>JAZRTW010000183.1:0-4793 GCA_045652265.1 Eubacteriales bacterium
TGAAGAAGAGATAAAAAAATACGGCTTCGATATAGAGGTATTCGGAAGCGACAGCGTACTTGTAAGAGCAGTTCCGCTTCCCTTTGCAGATGCGGATGTCGAAAGCGTTATTATATCGCTTGCAGGCTCGCTTTTTGAGGATAAGGGAAGAATAAATCTCCGAAGTGCCGTCTACGAAAGAGCGCTGTTCACAGCCGCGTGCAAGGCGGCAATGAAGGGCGGACAGAGCACGAACCGTATGCAGAACGAATACGTTGTTGACGCGGTGCTTACGGATAACGCGGTGCGCTACTGCCCTCACGGAAGGCCCGCAGCCTATGAGATAAAGAAATCAAGCCTTGAAAATCAATTCGGAAGATAGGGAAAATATGTTTGAAATAATAGCAAGAGAAAAAAACGCGAGAGCGGGTATATTTCACACCGTTCACGGCGATATAACGACTCCCGTGTTTATGAACGTGGGAACGGTAGCCGCGATAAAGGGCGGTATATCGTCCGTCGACTTACAAGATTTAAAAACGAAGGTGGAGCTTTGCAACACCTATCATTTGCATTTGCGACCCGGCGACGAGACGATAAAGAAGCTCGGAGGCCTTCATAAGTTCATGAACTGGAATAAGCCTATTTTGACCGACAGCGGCGGATTTCAGGTGTTTTCTCTGGCAAAGCTCAATAAGATAAACGAAGAGGGCGTCGAATTCCAGTCGCACATTGACGGACATCGTATATTTATGGGTCCCGAGGAGAGTATGCGCATACAGTCTAACCTTGCGTCAACTATCGCGATGGCGTTTGACGAGTGCGTAGAAAACCCCTGCGAGCATTCATACGCAAAAGAGTCCGTTGAGCGCACGTACCGTTGGTACGAAAGGTGCGTTATCGAGCACGAAAGACTTAACGCGCTTGACGATACGATAAACAAAAAACAGCTTTTGTTTGCGATAAATCAAGGCTGTACCTTCTCTGACCTTCGCATTGACCACATGAAAAGGATAGCCGCGCTTGACGCCGACGGATACGCCATAGGCGGTCTTGCCGTGGGAGAGCCTGCGGAGGTTATGTACAGAGTGCTTGACGACGTTATGCCGCATGCTCCCGACAATAAGCCACGCTATCTTATGGGAGTCGGCACACCCGTAAATTTACTTGAAGGCGTATACAGAGGAATTGACTTTTTCGACTGTGTGATGCCCTCAAGAAACGCGCGCCACGGAACGATATTTACTTGGGGTGGCACGTTCCATATACTCAATAAACGCTTCGAACTTGACCAAGCGCCTCTTGATACGGCTTGTGACTGCCCCGCGTGCAGAAATCACTCAAGGGCGTATATACACCATCTTTTCAAGGCAAACGAGATGCTTGGACTTAGGCTTGCCGTACAGCATAATCTGTATTTTTACAATAGCCTCATCGAGCGCATAAGAGAAGAGATACTAAAAGGCACTTACGAGAGCTTCTATCGCGAATACAGAGAGATACTCGGCAATAAGATATAATATAAAAAATCGGAAGGCGATAGGGGTGTGCCCTAAAGGACAGTTTTTACCTACCGACACGTTACTCTTAACAAAAATCCGAAAATACAGAAACCGCAGATTGATTTTCTGCGGTTTTTGTGCTATAATAGGATGTGTGATTAAGACTATGCATAAAGGAATTTTGCTACGATAAGTTCGAACGATAAATAAGAATTTGTAGGTGAGATAATGATTATTTTAATTACCGGAGCATCGCATATAGGCAAAACTGCACTTGCCCAAAAACTGCTTGAAAAATATAAATACCCATATCTTTCAATAGACCATCTAAAAATGGGTTTAATTCGTAGCGGTAATACAGAACTTACTCCTATGAGTGATGATAAGGATTTGACCGCATACTTATGGCCAATCGTCCGTGAAATGGTCAAAACTGCTATTGAAAATAAGCAGAACTTAATTGTCGAAGGCTGCTATATTCCATTCGGTTGGAAGAAAGACTTTGACTCCAACTACCTTGAAAGCATCAAATATTACTGTCTGGTAATGAGTGAGGAGTATATCAGAAACCACTTTGCCAATATAAAGAAATATGCAAACATCATTGAAAACCGTTTAGATGATGAATGGTGTACCATTGAGAGTGTTTTGGCAGATAATGCGGAAGTCCTCGACCTTGCGAAAAAGCATAATGCAAACTTTATTCTCATCGATGACCAATACGAGATTAACATTGAGTTAGATTGATAAATTCCAATTTATCGAGAAGTCGGCAAAAGCCTCCCTTGTGTAAAGGGAGGTGGCTCGCGCAAGCGAGACGGAGGGATTGTAAAAAGCAAAATTCTACCGAAAAACAATCCCTCAGCCGCCTTCGGCGTCAGCTCCCTTTACACAACGGAGCCTTATTGGTTCATCTATGTCTTGTCAATTTTCCTGACAAGCACTGCATTTGTGTCCACAAAAGCAAAATACGGCATACCTCTTTCGAAATATGCCGTATTTTTGAAAACTGTCCTTTAGGGTGAGCCCCTATTGCCTTCCGATTTTTTATGCTTATTTATAAATCCCTATCGCTTTATACAACGCCTTATAATAATCGTTTATGATTATCTTTTGGCTGTACTCTATCCTCTTTTTGAGGATATTTCTGTTCGTTTTAACGTGGTCCTCGGGCGCGGGGTTATTTTCATCAAAGAGCGTGAACTTACCGTTTGCGAGATTATATTTACCGTAATCGGAGATCCAGCTCTGGTTGGAGCTCGTCATAGCAAGAGCGGGGGAATCGGAGAGAATATCCGTGCCCGCGAGAAGACGGGAGTCGTATTCAGCACCCATAAGGTTAAGCACTGTGGGAAGAATATCGTAACTTGAGCAGGGCTTCGTAACCCGAACGGGTCTTTCCATAGAGGGAGAATATATGATAAGCGCATTTCTGAACTGCTCAAAAATAGTATCAGTCGTCTGACCGTAGAGCTTGTCAAGTTGCGCCTTCGATACGCCGGTGTTGGGGACGAGCGTATAGGGCCAATGGTCAGGCGCCATAATGATTACCGTATCGTCCGCAATACCCGCTTCTTCGAGCTTTTCAAGAAGCGTCGTTACGGCATATTCAAGCTCCATGCTTTGTGCGAGGTATACCTTAATGGGCTCGCAGAAGTCGAGATTTTCAACGAGGTGCTTGTTTCTCTTTGCGATGGTATTCCAGCCCATATTATATGCGCCGTGTCCGCTTATAGTCATATAGTTTGCAACGAAGGGAGTGGAATCCTTGTAGCTGTCGAAGGAAGCTATTACCATATCGTTGTCGGATTCAAATCCGCTCAAAGTGGTCATATCCAGTCCGTGATTTATCCAGCTGTAATCATAACCCCAAGCCGCGTGTGCCTTTTCGCGCTCGTACATATTGGCGCTGTTGTTATGGAAGGATTTTGCCGTATAGCCGTATTGCTTCATTATGTTTCCGAGCGTGAAGGGCAGATACGTGCCTTTTCTTGCACTGACTTCCATACAGTGACCGCCGAGCGATGCCGAGCGCAGCGCGGCAAGGCCCGTGTTCATACTGAACTCGCCGCCGCCCGTAGACGCCGCCCATTCGGTGACGTAGAAGTTTTCGAAAACGAAGCCTTCCGTGTACATCTTATAAAGCGTGGGCGTTCTTTCCTTGTCAATTATTACGTGCGAGAAGCTTTCGCAGCAGAGAGTGACTATATTTTTGCCTTCAAAAAGACCTGTGTATTTGTTTTTCTTCGTCGCGGGCAAGGACGCAAAATATTCGTGCATTTCCTTGATAGCCTTACTTGATTCGTTTGCTATAAGCTTATCAAAGTCGATAGCGTCCATTACGTTGTAGCCGTATTCGAGCGTGTTTTTGTCTATAACGTTAAACGCATATTTAAATTGAAGCGTTGAAACGTCGCCCGTATAGCCTTCGGGAAGCTCAACTACAACTTTTTGGTGTGTGCCGTCTGAAAGAGCAAGGAAAGCGTGATAGCTGATGTTCGTGCCGTCCTTTACAGAATAAAGCTCCAAGTTTTCTACGGAACATTCGAGCTTTTCGCCCTTTCCGACCACCTCGTTATATTGCGCTTCTTCAATGAGTATCGGACTTACGTCATAGTCGATTTTATCGTATTCGGGCGTTATCGTATCGTGTAACACCTCGTTTTCCTCGGGCTCGGCAACTGATCCCGAGGAGTAATCGGGCTGCGAGCCCGGTACGTATATGGGGCCGTCATCGCCGCTTTCTGCGGGAACTGCGCCGAAGGTGTATTTAAGGTCGAGTCTTGCGGTGGTGAGCATACCGAAACGGTCGCAGACCATATCCTGCAGGTAGGATTCTTCGTAGAAATACTTATCTCCAAGGTCGTCTTCGCTTGCTTTATGACCGAGCATAACGCCGACTGTAACCGATTGTATTAAAAGCGCGAGAGCTACGAGGACTATCTTTGCCGCAAGGGTAGTCTTGACGGGGCGAAGGAAGCTTTTTTTAAAAATTATTACGAGCGCTACGGGAATAAAGAATATCAAAATGTAGAAGAAATTCGCAAATATTCCTTTGAAGATATTGACAATGAAATCTTTGTTAAATACCTGCTCTGCGTTTCCGACGTCGGTAAATGTCATAAGATATCCGAAAAATTTCGAATACACGAGCTGGGTAGAAAAATAAAGCGACAAAAATGCATTTATTACGAGTAAAACAATGAAGTTTATCTTCGAATTTTTAAAGAAGGTGCAAAGCGCCGTAATAATGAGCGCAAAGGGGATAGCGAAAAAGAAATAGTACGCCGTGTAGGGAGACGTAAGGGGCTC
>JAZRTW010000184.1:0-3225 GCA_045652265.1 Eubacteriales bacterium
ATTTGCGGGAGTGGCTTTTCCAGCATTAGCAAAAAACGCCTTACGGTCACCCGTAAGGCGTTTTTGATTAGTCTGTTACGTAGGGGAGAAGTGCCAACTGACGTGCACGCTTAACAGCGGTTGTGAGCTGTCTTTGGTGCATAGCGCAGGTACCTGTCATTCTTCTGGGAAGAATCTTTCCTCTCTCGGAAACGTACTTGCGAAGTCTGGGCGCATCCTTGTAGTCAACGTACTCTATCTTTTCAGCACAAAATGCGCAAACCTTTTTTCTTCTCTTGAGATTGTTGCGGAAAGGCTTTGCGCCGGCTTCTCTGACTTCCTTGTTATCCATTTACAGAAAACCTCCTTAATTTATTTTTTGACTTGTCTTTAGAAGGGCAAGTCGTCGTCGCCGGGGATCTCTTCAAACTTGGGAGCGTCCTCGGGCATGGGTGTTGCATACTGATTCATAGAGGGTCCCTGACCTACGGGGCCGTCACCCTTTTTCTCAACGAAGCTCACCTCGTCCGCAACGACCTCGGTGGCATATCTCTTGCCGCCGTTTTGGTCTGTCCAGCTTCTCGTCTGAAGTGAACCGCAAACCAAGATGGGCTTTCCCTTTGAAAAATACTTTGTGACGAATTCCGCCGTCTGACGCCAAGCGACGATGTCGATGAAATCAGCTTGGGGCTGTGCTTCCGCACCGCTGCGATACTTGCGGCTGACCGCAATTCTGAAAGAAGTTACGCTGATACCGCCCGTCGTTGTTTTAAGTTCGGGATCGGCAACAAGATTACCTATAAGAATTACCTTATTAAAGCTTGCCATTTCAAAACTCCTTTTCTTTAATTATTCGCCCTTTACTACGGTGAGTGAACGCATGATGTTTTCGTTGATGTGATATACACGCTCAAGCTCTGCTACGAACTGTGTATCAGCAGTGAATTCAACGAGTACATAGAAGCCTTCGGGCATATCGTTGATGGGATATGCCAATCTCTTTTTGCCCCACTCAGTTACCTTTACGTCGGTTGCGTTGTCACCGATAAGCGTTGTGAACTTTTCGATGATAGCACGCATATCCTCCTCGGGTAATGTGCAGTTGACAACAAAGATGGATTCATAAGCTCTTGTGATCTTCTCCATTTTTGCACCTCCTTCTGGTCTTTTCGAGCCGCGGTGTCCCTCGCGGCTAAGGAGGAAAACTAAGGTTTTAGCTTTCCAACTTGGAATTGTAACACAAAATTTCGGTTCTGTCAAGTATAAAGGTTGACATTTTCTCCGTTAAGTTATATAATAGCTCACAAAGTTACATTTTTGAGAAAGGAAGCTTCGCTATGGCATACTCACCGTCCCTTATTGCCGATATGCACGCACACGTCTTACCCGGAGTCGATCACGGCGCACAAAGCGTCGAAGAAAGCATAGCCATGCTTAAGGAAAGCTATAATTCGGGAATAAGATTTATTTGTGCAACGCATCATTACGATGCCAGAAACGAAGAGCCCGCCGCATTTTTAACAAAGCGCGACGAGGCAGCAAAGCTACTTTCCGAAAAATGTGCAAATCTTGAAGTGCCCGAGCTTATGTTGGGCGCGGAAGTCAAGTATTTTAAAAATATCGGCGGATTTTTCGATCTTTCTCCGTTTTGCATCGGGGACAGCAGATTCGTACTTATCGAGCCGACGAATAATCGCTGGGACAGTACGTTTTTTGCCGATATCGAGCAGATAATGCTCCAACAACAGCTCATTCCCATTATCGCGCACGTGGAACGCTACGGAATGCAGGCGCCGAAAAATTATATGAGGATACTTTCCGATATGGGTGCGGTGCTCCAGTATAATGCCGATTATTTTATGCGTCTTTTCCCGAAGGCTGCGATAAAGCGTATACCCGAAAACGCTATGGTAGTGTTCGGCTCTGATATGCACAATATGACCGACCGCGCGCCTAATTTAGCTCCCGCTCTTAAAAAGTGCGAGAAGTATATGCCCGAGGGATTTTTCGAAAGCGCCCGCGCCATCACGGAAAAATTATTTAAACGTTAGACATAAAACGTATTGAATTTCGCCGTGCGATATGATAAAATATCGCATGGCGAAGCGTACGCTCCCATAGTTAAATGGATATAATAAACCCCTCCTAAGGGTTAGTTATGGGTTCGATTCCCGTTGGGAGTGCCAAAATTCCGCACACGTCCGTGTGCGGAATTTTAAGTAAGAGGTAAGAGTGAACAGTGAAGAAGTGAGGAAATTTATGAAACGTAAAATATTCAACATAATCACGGACATAGTTTTGATCGCGGCGGCGTTTGCACTTACCGATTACGTAATGCTCTGTGTTATCGGCTCGGAAAATATATGGCTTGAGCTCGGAGTATACGTCGTGTTCTACGCCGTGCTTTTCGGCGCAAAAGGCGGCGTGACATATCTTTACCGTCGCATAAAGGACGGAAAGTAAATGGAAATTCTTGCGGAAATATTATTTGAGGTATACGGCGAGCTGATGCTTTTGATAATCCCCGAAAAAAGCACGGGCAAGGCGTATACTTTTGCCGTCAAGATAATCGCCGCAGCAGTTTTGATAGGCGCTGTTGCGCTCGTAATATGGGGCGCGGTGCTTATTATGGATCACGGCGATCTTTTGGGAATTATCCCCATCGCCATGGGTGCGCTTATCTCTCTTGCTCAGATAATCGCGGGGATTATATTGTACAATAAACACCATTGAGATTTAAATACGGCATAAAAAAGAAGCGGACTCGCGTCCGCTTCTTTTTTACTGTTTTTTCTTTGCTTCTGCCTTAAGGCGTAAATCCGTATTGAGTATCTTCTTGCGAAGGCGAAGACTTTTGGGAGTTACCTCCATAAGCTCGTCGTCGCCGATAAATTCGATAGCTTGTTCAAGGCTCATTATCTTTGGGGGCACGAGGCGGAGAGCTTCGTCAGCACCCGAAGAACGAATTGCCGTAAGGTGCTTTTTCTTGCACACGTTTACCGCGATATCGCCTTGCTTGGGGTTTTCGCCTACGAGCATACCTTCGTATACCTTGGTCTGCACGCCGATGAACATCTGTCCTCTGTCCTGCGCGTTATAAAGTCCGTAAGACGTGCTTTCGCCGTCCTCGCTTGCAACGAGAGAGCCCGTATATCTTCTCACTATTTCACCCTTTAAGGGAGTATATCCCTCGAATATGGAGTTAAGTATACCTTCGCCGCGAGTATCGGTCAAAAATTCGCTTCT
>JAZRTW010000185.1:0-22990 GCA_045652265.1 Eubacteriales bacterium
AAGACCGTCTGTTTCGCCCATGACGAGAGATTTACCGTTACCTGCGGGATTGAATCTGCCGATCTTGAGCTTTTTGCCTGTTTCAAGCGCCTGCTTTTCGGTAAGACCGACACAAGCAATCTCTGGTGTGGTATAGATGCAAGCGGGTACTACGGAGTAGTCCATAACCTTTACGCTGCCAGCAGCATTTTCAGCCGCAACCATACCTTGAGCGGAAGCCGTGTGAGCAAGTGTCGCAACGGGAGTTACGTCACCGATAGCGTAAATGCCTTCAATATTTGTCTGAAGTCTCGCGTCTACAGGCACGAATCCTCTTTCGGTGAGAACGCCTGCATTTTCGGCGCAAAGATCCTTGGAGTTGGGACGTCTGCCGATGGCAACTAATACTTTAGCTGCGGTAAGCTCGGAAACTTTGCCGTCCTTCTCGTACTTAACGCCCGTCTCGGTGATCTCCGTTATTTTAGCGCCGGTCTTGATGTCAATGCCTCTTGACTCCATAAGACCGCGAAGGAGCGTCGATGCCTCGTCATCAACGGGAGGAAGAATCTTGTCAAGCATTTCAACGATGGTGACCTTGCTTCCGAATTCGCGAAGATACGATGCGATCTCAACACCGATAACGCCGCCGCCGACGATTACGATGGACTCGGGTACTTCTTCGAAGTCAAGTGCTTCATCGGAAGTTACGACGAGTGCGTTCTTAATGCCGGGAATAGGGGGAACTGCGGGAACGGAGCCCGTTGCGATAATATACTTATCGCTTTCGATAGCTTCTTTAGAGCCGTCTTTCATAGCAATATCCACGATATAACGGTCACGGAAGGTTGCAAGGCCGTTATATACCTTGACACCGTTTGCCTTCAAAAGATTGCCTACGCCGCCCGTAAGGGTGCTTACGACCTTATTTTTTCTCTCGTGGATTGCCTTAAAGTCAAAGCTTGTGTTTTCGGTATGTATACCGAAAGCCTCGGCTTCTTTTACAGCCTTATATACCTCTGCGGAATGAAGATATGCCTTCGTGGGAATGCAACCTCTGTTAAGGCAAGTGCCGCCGACTTCTCTTGCTTCGATCAAAGCAACCTTTTTACCGAGCTGGGCTGCGTGGATTGCGGCAACATATCCGCCGGGACCGCCGCCGATTACGGTTATTTCAAACTTTTCCACTTTAAGATACCTCCTTAAAGCATAAGGCAGGGATGCTCGATAAGCTCTCTGACTTTATTAAGGAATTTAGCTGCAGGGCCGCCGTCAACGATTCTGTGATCGTATGTGAGAGAAAGCTTCATAATGGGCTTAATAACGATCTCGTCGTTTACGACAACGGGTGTCTTAACGATAGAGCCGACAGCAAGAATTGCAGACTCGGGAGGATTGATAACTGCGATAAACTCATCAACATCGTATGAGCCGAGGTTGGTGATGGTGAAGGTGCCGCCCTTATATTCCTCGGGTTTAAGCTTACCGTCTCTTGCTTTTGCAACGAGATCGGCAGATGCCTTCGAGATCTCTTCGAGTCTGAGAAGTTCTGCGTGCTTGATGTTAGGAACGATAAGACCGCCGTCGATAGCTACAGCAATACCGATATTGCAGTAGTGGTGGTACGTGATGTTTTTGTCGTCCATAGAAGCGTTGATAACGGGGAATTCTTCGAGAGCCAAGGTGCATGCCTTAACGAGAATATCGTTGTAGGATACCTTCTTGTCAGCCGCCTTATACGTAGCGCGAAGCTCCATAGCGTTGGTCATATCGACCTTTACTCTGATGCTTGCCTGTGCTGTGCCGGAAAGGCTTGCCATCATATTCTTTGCGATAGCCTTTCTCATACCCGTAAGAGGTACAACTTCGTCATCCATGGGAGCAACTGTAGCAAGTGTACCGTTTTCGATAGCAGCAGCAATATCTGCGCGTCTGATCTTTCCGCCGAAACCTGTGCCTGCAACGCTGTGAAGGTCAATGCCTGCAGCCTTTGCGTCTTTAGCGGCAAGAGGTGTAACTTTGATATCGTCAACCTTTGCGTTCTTGATGTCAGCTTCGATAATAAGACCGTCTTCACCGCTTCCCTTGATAGTGGTATAGTCAATACCCTTCTCAATAGCAAGTTCTTTTGCTCTGGGCGTGATAAATACTCTTTCACCCTCAGCTCTTACTATGGTCTCGGTGGGAGCAACTGCTTCTTCTTTCTTTTCTTCAACAGCGGGTGCAGCCTCTTCGGCAGCGGGTGCAGCGGGAGCGCCGCTTTGTGCACCTGCTTCTGCGAGAATCGCGCTTATATCTTCACCGGGATTACCGATAACTGCAATCGTTTCTGTGATCGGAACGACTTCACCCTCACCGCGAACGATCTTCAAAAGAGTACCGTCGATTTCAGCGCTTATTGTGATGGTGAGCTTATCTGTCTCCATCTCGAAAAGGGGTTCGTCAGCTTTGCAGACGCCGCCTTCTTTAACGATCCAGTTTGTAATAGTACCTTCTGTCATCTGAAGGCCCTGTTTGGGCATTATTACTTTCTGTGCCATTTTAAACTCTCCTTGAAATTATTTGTGGCAAGCTTTTCTTATAGCTCTTACGATATCTTCTTCTTGGGGAACAACGGCGTTTTCAAGACCGAGGTTGAAGGGGAGAGGACAAGCCTTTGCGCCAAGACGCATAACGGGAGCGTCAAGATACTTAAATGCCTTTTCGGTGATCACAGAAGAGATTTCCGCACCAACGCCAAGGAACTTGTGAGCCTCGTGTACGATTACGGCACGTCCGGTCTTCTTTACGGAATTGAGTATCGTTTCTTCATCGAGGGGAACGATGCTTCTGGGGTCGATTACTTCAACGTCGATGCCTTCCTTTGCAAGCTCTTCAGCAGCGTGAAGTGCTTTGTCAACGTAAAGGTGAGTTGCGATGACTGTGCAATCCTTACCTTCTCTGCGAACACTTGCTTTGCCGAAGGGAACCATAAAGTCGGGATCCTCGGGAACTTCGCCCTTCTTAATGTAGAGAGCCTTGTGCTCGATGATAACCGTGGGGTTGTCATCTCTTATAGCCGCACGCAAAAGTCCTGCGGCATCAGCGGGAGTAGAAGGCATAGCAACCTTAAGTCCGGGAATGTGTGAAAGCATTGTTTCCATGGACTGTGAGTGAGTTGCGGCGTTACCTCTACCTACACCCTGCTGTCCTCTTACTACGAGAGGAAGTTTAGCTTTACCGCCGAAAATGTAGCGGATCTTTGCAGCCTGGTTCATAAGCTGGTCCATTGCGCAAAGAGCAAAGTCCATATACATAAGCTCGCAGATAGGTCTCATACCTGCCGCAGCAGCACCGATACCTGCACCGATGAAGCCAGCTTCGGAGATAGGTGTATTACGGATTCTGTACTTACCGCTGTAGTTTGCGTAATCACAACTGTCGTAGAACTCGTTAAGCTCTTCGAGGCTGAGATTTGCGGGACCTTCCTTGAACTTGGAGTGATCGTAGAATTCCTTGTTGAATTCGGTGTTAAGACCTCTCGTGCATCCGAAGATACCGCCGAGAACCTCAACGTCTTCACCCATTACAAATACTTTTTCGTCACGGCGCATTTCTTCTGCGGTGACATCTTTAATCGCCTGAGCGTATGATTTAATAGCCATCTTCAATTAACCCTCCACATAGAATACGTCGTCCATTACAGCGGCGGGATCGGGCTCGGGGCTTTCAAGAGCGAACTTTTCAGCCTGATTGAGCTCTTCGATCATTGCCGCTTCAATAGCGTCAAGCTCTTTTGCGGTTGCCTTCTTGTTGTCAAGAAGATACTTTCTGAAGCGAATGATGGGATCCTTCTCTTCCTTCCAAACCTTTGTTTCCTTCTTTGAACGGTAAGGCTCGGGGTCGCCCGTCCAGTGTCCTCTGTAACGGTAGGTCATACACTCGATAAGTGTGGGGCCTCCGCCGCTTCTTGCTCTCTTGAGAGCATCTTCAAAAGCTTCTGCAACTGCCATGACGTCGTTACCGTCAACAGTAACAGAGGGAATACCGTAAGCTGCACCTCTTTCGCTGAGCTTCTTTACGGATGTGGACTGTGCATAGGGAACGGAAATACCGAAACCGTTATTAGCAATAACGAAAATGCAAGGAACTTTCCAAACTGCCGCAAGGTTCATAGCCTCGTGAGTAATACCTTCGTTGGAAGCGCTGTCACCGAAGAAGGAAACAGCTACGTTATCTTTCTTGCCCTGCATCTGAAGAGCGAGAGCAGCACCTACTGCGTGGGGGATACCGCCGCCTACGATAGCGTTTGCGCCGAGGTTACCCTTGGAAAGATCTGCGATATGCATAGAGCCGCCGCGGCCCTTGCAATAGCCCGTTGCCTTACCCATAAGCTCTGCAAGAGCGGCACCGGATTCAGCACCTTTTGCAAGACAGTCGCCGTGTCCTCTGTGCGTACTTGTTATGTAGTCCTCGTCCGTAAGGTACGAGCATACAGTAGCGGGAATTGCTTCCTCACCTGTGCAAAGGTGAACGGAACCGCGAAGCTTATTGGATTCAAAAAGTGAATATGCCTTTTCTTCGAAACAACGGATGCGGTTCATCATCTCGTATATTCCGAGCATCTGTTTTTTATTCATAATGAAACAGCTCCTTATTTGTTAAGTAATTCGTTTAAGATGTCAACGATGTGAACTGTGCTCTCTGCAATGTGAACACCTGCGGCACGGAGAGATTTTTCCTTGCTCTCGGCACTGCCCGTTCCGTCTGCGGATACGATAGCGCCTGCGTGTCCCATGCTGCGTCCCTTGGGTGCGTTCTTACCTGCGATAAGTGCAACTACGGGCTTTGTCATGTGGTTCTTAATGTATTCAGCGGCAAGCTCTTCTTCAACACCGCCGATCTCACCGATCATAACGACAACCTTCGTTTCGGGATCTGCTTCAAACAAGGGAAGAAGATCTACGAACGTAGAACCGGGGATCATATCACCGCCGTTACCGATACAAGTGGACTGACCGATGCCCTTGTTAGACATCATAAATACAGTCTCGTAGCAGTTCGTAGCGCTTCTTGACATAATGCCGACGTTTCCGGGAAGGAAGATCTTGTGTGCCATAAAGCCCGCCTTGGACTTACCGGGAGAGATAACGCCGAAGGAGTTGGGACCGATAACTCTTACGCCTGCGGCTCTTGCAAGGTGGTAAACCTTCATCATATCGTGAACGGGGATATGTTCAGCGATTGTGAGAATGAGGGGAACCTTTGCGTCGATAGCTTCGATGATACTGTCATAGCTGTACTTTGCGGGAACGAAAACGATGGTCGTATTTGCGCCCGTAGCAGCAATAGCCTCTTTAACTGTGTTAAATACGGGAACGTCTACAGCTTTGCCGTTGATGTTATCATAGTGAACGACCTGTCCGCCCTTACCGGGAGTTACACCGCCTACTACGTTTGTTCCGTAGATAAGCATCTGTTCGGTGTGGAAGGTTCCTTCACGGCCCGTAATACCCTGAACTATAAGCTTTGTATTTTGGTCGATGAGAATACTCATTTTGAATCCCTCCTTTGAACGAGTGTATCAACACCGGAATCGATACCGTCAACAGCTTTTACGTTGTCGCCGAGACTTTCGATGATGCTAAGACCAATGTCTTTATTTGTACCTTCCATACGGATAACGATAAATTTGTCGTTGTGAAGCTTGGGAAGGATATTTGCAATACCGCCCGCAACTTCGTCGCAACGGGTTATTCCGCCGAAGATGTTGATAAATACATTCTTTACTTTGGGGTTAGTTGTAACGATACGAACAGCTTCTGCGATTCTGTCGGAAGTAGCGCCGCCGCCGAGGTCAAAGCCTACGCAAGTCTTGATACCCTTTGCGGCAAGTCTGTCCATAGTGGTCATTATCATACCTGAACCGTTACTCATAACTGCGGTGTCGCCCGTTTCATCGCAGGGAACATAGAGGAACTTGAATGCTCTTGCTTCCTTAACGAGAGGTTCTTCTGTTGCGGAGCTGATGCTCTCTCTGAATTCGATGATGTCGGGGTGGCGCTGTACGGCGATGTCGATGGAGTTATCGTCAACGCTTACCTTACCGTCGATAGCGAGGAATTCGCCTTGAGGGTTAACGGAGAGGGGGTTGATTTCAACGAGCATGCAGTCGTGCTTGTCGAACATCGTGTACATAGCGGTGATAACCTTGTAAAGACCGCCTGCGAGTGAAAGGTCAAGTCCTGCTTTGCTGAGAAGATACTTAGCCATGAAGGGCTGAATACCGATCAAGGGATTAACCGTGATCTTAATGATATCTTCGGGTGTTTCTTTAGCAACAGCCTCGATATCCATACCGCCTTTTGCGGAGAAGATGATGATGGGGCTCTTTGTTGCTCTGTCCATCATTATGGAGATGTAGAGCTCTTTGTCTACGTCTGCCTTCTTGGTGAACATGATTTTCTTTACGGTATGACCTTTAATGTCCATACCCAAGATAGCGGAAGCAGCTGCTTTTGCTTCTTCCAAGTTGTTTGCGAATTTGATACCGCCTGCTTTACCTCTGCCGCCGATCTGTACTTGAGCCTTTACTACGGAAGGATACTCAATAAGATCTTTAACAGCGTCGATTTCTTCAACGCTGTCAACGACGATCCCGCGGTGAGCGGGAACGCCGTACTGACAGAAGAGTTCGACGGATTTATATTCCATTAAATCCATAACAAATCTCCTTTTGTTTTATTATCTTTAAATTAGCCCCAAATTTCTTCTGCTGTGGGAGCTGCTACAAAGCCCTTCTTTACCTTTGCGATACGTGTAACGTTCATAAGGTGCTTGTAAGAAAGGTTCTCGGAAATGCTGTTGTTACCCCAAGAGCCGCAACCGAGAGTCGTGGTAGGTGTAAGGCTGTTAGCAAATGCACCGCCGTTCATAGTGGAGCAAATCTGGTTGATAAGAACACGGCTTACGGGAAGTACGCAACCTGCATACTTAATGTGCTCGTCGTTGTTGGAGTGGATAGATACGGAGTGGCCCTTACCTTCGAATTCAAGGTTAGCGATAGCCATATCAACAGCATCTTCAAACTTGTCGTATGCGTATGTAGCGATTACGGGGCACATCTTTTCCTTGGAAAGCATATCTGCTTTGCCGTATGTATCGGCTTTGAGAAGGATAACAGTCGTTCCTTCGGGAATCTCAACACCAGCAGCCTTTGCAACGTCCTGAACGCTCTGACCTACGAGGTCCTTGTTCATTACGTTCTTGCCGGACTTTTCGTCGAGAGGGAATATAGCATCACGGAATTTAGCAACCGTAGCCTTATCGTCAACGTAGAATGCGCCGTTCTTCTTTGCTTCTTCGATGATAGCATCGTAGTTTTCAGCAGGAGCAAAGATGGTCTGCTCACCGGAGCAAATGATACCGTTATCGAACTTACGTCCTGCGATGATCTTGGGAACTACTTCAGCGATATCAACGTCGCGGTCAACGATGCACTGTACGTTACCTGCACCTACGCCGAGAGCGGGCTTTCCGGAGGAGTATGCGGATTTAACCATGCCCATACCACCTGTTGCGATAACGATGTCGCAAGCCTTCATAAGTTCGGAAGAAGCTTCGATGGAAGCGTCTTCAACGATCTGAATGGTGTTCTCGGGGAGGTTGAGTCCCTTGAGAGCGTCGAGCCACATATCGAGAAGAACCTTCGTGCAGTTTCTTGTACGGGGGTGGGGGGAGATGATTATTGTGTTGCGGCTCTTAATAGCGAACATGCAGTTGCACATGGGAGTAACGATGGGGTTTGTGCAAGGAGCGATAGCGGCAACGACACCGATGGGACGAGCAACGAGAGTAAGACCGCTTTCTTCATCCTCTTCGATAACGCCTACAGACTTCTTACCCTTGAGGCTGTGCCAAATGATGCTGGACTTGCCTTTGCACTTTGCAACCTTGTCCTCGTATACGCCCATTCTGCTTTCGTCACGAGCCATCTTTGCAAACATTTCAGCGTTGTCGTAAACGACCTTTGCCAAAATTCTGCAGACTTCGTCGACTTTAGCCTGGTCGAAGTTTGCTTCGAGCTCTTTTTGAGCGATTCTGGATTTTTCAACTAATGATGCGATGTATTCCTTTGTTTCCATGGTGTTTTCCTTTCGTGTATTTATATATTTTATTTTTTAATAATGGAAAGCGAATTGATAAATGCTTCTGCTTCGGCAATGTCCTTTTCACCGTCGAGAACGATTACTTCGAGGTCGAATTTTTTGATCTCACCGGGTTTTATCATAGGAAGCTTGCCGTTTTTCTTGATCTCGTATTCCGTGCCGGATGCAAAGCAGTTGGTGGGTTGCATACCGAGTACGTAGTCGCCCGAGCCCATGCTCTTCCACTCAAGAAGATAGGGGAACTGGTCGACCTTGAACTTGATCATAATACCAAGCTTTGTGTTATCGTTGACTATAGCGGAAGCGCAGATTCCGTCTTCGTTGCAATAAGGCTCGTGTACGAAGACTTCCTCGGGGTGATTGTCAATGGGAGCGCTCATAACGTTGAAGTTCGCTACGTTTGCTTCTGCAACGGGGTTCATAGAATGTGTCTTGTTGACCTTGCAGATAAGTCTTGAATCCTTGTCAACTACGGGGAAGCCGGAGTTGATGTGAAGCATGTGCATTAAAGGTGCTTCGTCGAACGCTTCGTTTTCAACCTCTGTGTTGAAGGTGAAGCTCTTTGAGCCGAGCTTTGTTTTTACTTCACGTCTTATTGAGAGGTTTTCCTTAAAGAGAGCACATTCTCTCATTTCACCGGATACGGAGAGGATATAGTCGTCACCTTCCCAATAGGTGTTTGCGCGGAGATTTGTAGCGGGGATCGTACGGATACGTCCGTGGAAAATATCGTAGTCGTGCCACTTGGGGTTTTCGCCGAAAAGTCCTACGTTGGAAAATCCGCAAGAGTAGATAAGTCCGCCGGAGCATTGAGCACGGTGGAAGTTCCAGCCGTTTGTATCAAGAGCACCGGGCATTACAAGTCCTGCTTTAGACTTAAAGCAAAGTCCCATACCCTTATACTTGAAATCGTAAACGTCAAGCGCCTTGGATTCCGTAAGAGTATATTGGAGAACGCTGTTGTCAACGTTGTAAACCTTAATACCTCTTGCTCTGTCGTCGAGAATCTCTTCGTGACGGATACCTGCTATTTGGTCGATATTACCTGCAACGCGGAGAATGTCGGCCTTTTTCATTTCCTTGCCGTAAATGTTTGCCATTACAGTTACCTCCTTTTATTTTGATAAGATAGCTATATTGCCGGGACGCATAAACTTAACTCTGTCGGAAATTCCCATATCCTCTGCAATGTCTGCAAATTTTTGAGGATTACCGCCGTGTTGCATAAACGTCCAAAAATGGCAGGGGATTATTGTTTTCGCGCCGAGTTCGACAGTGAGCTTTGCGGCTTCTTCTTCGTTAAGGTTGCCGTATGCGCCGTTGATGGGTGCGATGAGAAGGTCGGGTGTTACCTTTACAGCCTCTTTGATCTTCTCAATGTTATAACCTGTATCGCCCGTTACGTAGATTACGTAACCGTCGATGTTGATGATGAATCCGAGCGCGTCGGGAGCCATTTCTCCGTGATCGGAGAATACGCCTTGCATCTTGATATCTCCGACTTCAAAGTGCTGACCTCTTGCAATTTCGGTAACGGTAGTCATATCGATACCGTCGCGCTTACATAAAGCGGCTGCCGAGGGTGATGCAAAAATGTTCATTTTGCATTTCTTTGCAAGCTCGGGAACGTAGTCCATATCGTAGTGGTCTTCATGCTGGTGAGAAAGAAGAAGAGTGTCGCAAGAAAGCTCGTCTTCTTTGAAGGGGAAGGGAGAGAGACGTCTGAATCCGCAAAGTCTTTCGCAAGAATCGGAAGCATAGGGGTCGAGCATTATCTTGTGCCCGTTTTTGTCAACGAACAAAAAGCCTGCCTGACCGAGCCAAACTACGCCGACCTCACCCTTTTTAATGTCGTAGGATTTACCGGAAATGTATTTTTCTTCCATTAGCTTGTCATCCTTTCGCTGTTTATACAAGATCGGGGTTTACGTGTACCATCATTCTGATCTTTTCTTTGTATTTTGCGGTATTGCCCTCTGCAATGACCTGAGGAGCTTCTTCGAAGCTGAAACGGTGAGTGATAAGGGGCTTTAAGTCGAGCTTTCCGCTGACAATAAGATCCATAATATCTTGAGCGATCCATTTACCCTCAACACCGACAAGTTTAACCTCACTTAATACGAAGTCGTCAATGGGGAAACCGTCAAGAGGTCTTTCATAGAATCCTGCAAGCGCAACCGTACCGTGTTTCTTTGTGCATCTGCAAGCTTCTTCAATGCAACCGATCGCACCCGACGTTTCTATGCAAGCGTCGACTTTTCCTACTTTGGAGATGTACTCAACGAGATTGGTCTCGGTTACGTTGATCGCCTCGGCACCGTACGCTCTTGCAATTTCGAGCTTGTTTTCTTTTCTGCCGGCTATGTAGACCTTTTTAGCGCCGTAGCTTACGGCGAGGTTTGCGGTAGCAAGACCGATGGGGCCTGTACCGATAACGAGTACCGTTTTACCGGGCTCAAGTGCTTCTGCATTCATAAGGGAAACTTGAGAAATGGTAACGGGCTCGATTACAGCGGCTTCTTCAAGACTGATGGAATCGGGAAGATGGTAAGTATGTATCTCGGGCATCTTCACGTATTCGGCAAACGAGCCTTCCCAGCAGTTGACAGTGCCTACGGAGCGCATATTTTCACATTCGATGTTTCTGCCTTCAAGGCAAGCCTTGCAGTGACGGCAGCTTACGCCGTTGTCGGTAATTACTCTGTCGCCGGGCTTAAACTTCGTTACGTTTTTGCCGACCTTTTCAACTACACCCGAAAATTCGTGACCTATGCGTACGGGGTACTTGATAAGTCCGCTCTTTACAAAGCTGAGTCCTCCGCCGTAAATACCGATATCCGTTCCGCAGATGCCGGAATAAGCAACCTTTATGAGGAGCTCATCATCGGCAAGTTCGGGGATGGGAACATCGATGATTTCGATTTTTTCCGGAGCTATGATAGAAATTGCTTTCATTGGTTTGTCTCCTTTTATTTAATTTAATTTTTTCTCATAGTTATATACGTCCGCAGATATGTGCATCAGTATACAGATTAATTATATCACGCGTAAAATATTCTTTCAAGTAATTTGCAGAGATTAAGGTGGATTTTTTAAAAATTAATGTGAAAAAAATGTCTTTTTTTCACACTGAAAAAGTTTTTAAAAGCAAACTTAATTTATATTTGACATTTGCGATGTTTAATGATATAATATAATCTAATCGAAATTAAGCAATGAGGATGTGTATTATGAATAACCCATACGGAATTAAAACGGACGGCGGCAAAACGAAGCTGCTTTTGGTTTATCCCGACTATAATGCGGGTGACACCGCCATAAGCAACAGCGGTGGCAACTATCAAGAGGGACTTGCTTCCATTTCTGCGGTCGTAAAGCAGGGCGGACACGACGTCAAGCTTTTTCACTTGCTTTATGCTCACAGCGAAAAGGAATTCAAGAAAAAGCTTCTTGAATTTGACGCGGATATAGTTGGTTTTACTTGCCGTTCTTCTGCATTTGAGGACGTAAAAAAATACGTCAAATGGGCAAAAGAAGCAGGCTGCAAATTTGTGCATTGCGGAGGATACCACGTTCTTTTGGTGCCCGACGAAGTGCTTGCCGTAGACGGTGTTGACGGTGTATGCCTCGGTGAAGGCGAATACCCGACTCTCGAACTTTGCAATAAGCTGGCAAACGATGAGGAGATACTCGACATTGAAGGCTTTTCGTTTAAGCTTCCCGACGGAACGATAAAGAAAAATCCCGTTCGTCCTCTTATTGAGGATCTGGACGAGCTTCCGTTACCTGACTTTGAGCTTTTTGACTATAAGAATCTCTCGACGACAAAAGTTGATACTATTCTCGTTATGATGTCAAGAGGCTGCCTTTTCTCCTGCACTTATTGCGGCAACTCGCAGTTTCGTAACGTTTATCCCAATAAGAATAAATACTGCCGTTTCCGCTCACCCGATAAGGCGATAGCATACTTAAAGCGCATACTCGAAAAATATCCGAATATACGCTACGTTAACTTCCGTGACGCTATTTTCAATATGTATCCCCAGTGGTTTGACGAGTTTATCGAGATGTACACGAAGGAGATAAAGCTTCCCTTCACCTGTAACCTTCGTCTTGATGCACTTGATGAAGATACGGTGCGCAGAATGGCAGAAGCCGGATGCTATCTTATTGAGGTCGGCGTTGAAAGCGGCGACAGCGAGATTAGAAAGAAGTATCTGCATCGTTATATGTCCGACGAGCAGATGATAAATGCGTTCAACTGGTTCCACAAATATCATATAACGGGACTTGCTTACAATATCATAGGTCTTCCTTACGAGGATCTTTCAAAAGCACTCAAGACGATAAAGCTCAACGCACGCCTTAAGTCTGACAGAGCTATTCCCAATATCTTTACGCCGTATCCTATGACGATACTTGCAGATATAGCAAAAGAAGCGGGAGAAGTGCCCGAGGTCATCGACGCGTCAAGACGCGTATTCCTCATACAAAAGCAGTTCCCGCCGTATCAGGTGCTCTTTGTCCGCAACTACTTCTTGTACTACATTAAAAAATACAAGAAGGCGTTTGCTATGGGCGGCAAAAAGGGTGAAAGATATGAAAAGTGGCTTGATTTTTGGTTTCTCGGACCGCTCACGCCCCGTCGCTTGATGGTATTCTTGAGTGACGCTAAAGAGTGGACTTGGCTCCATTTGAAGAATATCGGACGAACCGTTTTGCCTTCTCTTTATACGAAGCTTCGCGATAAGAAGATCAAAAAAATGAGAGCAAAGAAGCAGGCACAGAAATACGAATAATTGTACTTTAAAGAAAGGGCAACCCCCTTTCTTTAAGGTTATTTTAAGGTATTTTGAATATAATTTTGCAATCAATTATAAGGAAATTTTCAGCGTATGAAATCTTTTAAAAGACTCTTTTCATTTATTATTTTACTTTCCGTCTTAATTGCGTCATCTCTATGCTTTACGGCGTGTAAGGAAGAATACGTTATGAGCCTTGACGACGGAAAATACAAGCTTGATGCGGAAGTATACGAGTGGCTCGTTTCCTTTTGCAAAACGGAAGAATATAACGTTTTCGTTCAAAATTTAACGGCTGCAGGCGAAGACCTTGCCTTGTATGATCTTACGTCTTATGAATTCTGGAGCAACAGCTACGGCGACAGTGAGTTCACTTTAGCGGAGATAGTAAGAGATGAGGCGGTGGTGGTAGGCAAGAGTTATCTTGTCGCAGAAAAGCTGTTTGATGAATACGGACTTGAGATGACGGACGATGATAAGGAAGCGATAAATAGCTCGATAGAACAGGTCGACTCTTCTTTGCGGTCAGGCGGAACTACGCTTAAAGAATATTTGGCACGCTATGACATAACCGAGTCTACTTATAGGAAAGTTTTAACCTATCAGTATAAAACGCAAAAGCTGCTTTCCAAGCTTTTGGCTCCCGGCGGTAGATATGAAGTAACCGATAAAATGGTAAGAGACTCATATCACGATACGGTCGATGCTTTCGGTTACTCAAACGTAAATCACATCTTCTTGTATTCGGTTACCTTTGACTCCGACGGAAGTGCAAAGGAACTTTCGGAAGAGGACTATCTTAAAATTAAAGCTCGCGCCGAGGAGATATATGACGCTATTTTGTCGGGCGAAGCCGAATTTGAAGATTTCCTTGAATACTCCGACGATAAATATTCACCGGACGGTTATCTTGTGAATATTGACAGTCAAATGACCGACATCTTTGTTGAAACAGCAATAGAAATGGAGGTCGGTGACATTAAGCTTATCGAATCCGAAGGAATAGGCTTCCATATCATAAAGAAGTACGATATAACGCCTGCCCAAAAAACCGAGATCGAAGACACGATAAAAAGTGAGCTTGAGGCAGTTGCTGAAGACAAGATACTTGATATATATTTTGACGACGTATCGGTCGACGAAGAGAAGATAAAAGCAGTTGACCCCGTATACGCAAAATTATTGGTTTAATACCGAAAGGAAACGTTTATGAAAAAAATCGTATCGGCACTTTTACTTATAGCTGTTTTGATTTTATCTTGCGCTTGCGCGCCTGCTAAAGAAACGGCTCCCATTCCTCTTAAAAAAGGTGAAACGGTTCAACTTCTTGCAAATGACGTGTATTCTAAACTCGGCAGTGACGCTACTGTTGAATGGACCAGTTCAGACGATGGCGTAGTTACTGTTAATATGGGAAAGATAACCTACGTCAGCGAAGGAACTGCAAAAGTTACGGCAACGGGCACTTCTGCAAACGGCAAAAAAACGTACGTTACGGAGTTTAACGTCAAATGCCTTAATGCCGACGGAGCCGTAAAGCTTGATAAATACAGCGTGAGTCTTAATAATGACGCGGAAAGCGTTACTCTTACGGCAACGCTCACGGAGGAAAACGACCGAATCAAAAAGTGGAGCTCTTCTAACGAAGCGGTTGCCACCGTAGTTGACGGTAAGATCACAAGAGTTTCAAAAGGCAGAGCCGAGATAACCGTTGAAACTTCTTTTGGATATAAAGCAACTTGCTACGTAATGTGTGACAGTGTTGTCATGAAGCTTGGTGACGTTGAATTTACCGACGCAATGTATGCTTATTGGCTTGCTTCGTATAAGACGCAGATGGTTGAATATTATCTAGGAGAAGATACGCCGGAGATTTGGGCAACACAGATAGATGACGATGGCACTACCTTCCAAACTATGTTTCTGGAGGACTGCCGAAAATCCGTTGAGCAAATGCTTGAAGCAGTATACGTTTATTATCAAAGCAACGAGAGTGTTTCACAGCAGATAACGGAAGGTGTTGATGAACAAGTAAAAGAGGCGCTTGAGGCAAACGGCGGCGAAGAAGGTCTTAACGCGATACTCTCCAAGTTTTACGCCGACGTTGATCTTTTAAGAGAAATATTCCTCTTTGAAGAGATTACGAATCACGTTTATGAAGGTATGTTCGGTGAAGACGGAACGGACAAAATAACCGAAGAAAAAATAAAAGAGTATTTTTACGACAATTATTCAAAAGCTCAACACGTTTTCTTTGATTTGAATTACAGCTTCGATGATGAAGGAAATTACTCCAACCTTACAGATACTCAAAAGGAAGATAAACGTGCTTTGGCAAATGAGGTTTGGACGAAGATCCAAAACGGCAAGCTTGATTACGATGCGGCAGTCAAAGAATACAGTGACGATACGGAAGACACTTATGAAGGATTTGTATTCGCGGAAGGCGATTACGACGAGAGCTTCACGAATTGCGTAAAGGAAATGAAGGTAGGAGAGCTGAAGAATTTCGAAACTACTTACGGCATACATCTCATCAAAAAGCTTCAGCCTACCGATGAAGATATAGGCGACGATATCAAGTATATGATAGAAGAAATGTTAACGCGTCAAGTCTTTGATGAAAAGCTCTCCGTACACGGAGATTCCGTAATCGTTTCGGCAGATTTCGGCACTTATGATATTGTAAATACGCCCATCTTTTCTAATATCGAAGAATAAAGACAATAAAAAAGCAAAGCGTTTTATACGCTTTGCTTTTTATCATTTTTCATCGAAATAATCTTCTATTATCATTTTTGCGGCTATTGCGGCGTTTGCGCCTTTGCTTCCGTGCTCAACCACGACCGTAACGCAAAGAGTAGGATCGTCATAGGGTGCAAAACCGATAAATACAGCGTTTGCACTTCCTTTACCGGTTTCGGCAGAACCTGTCTTTCCGCCGATGGGAACGATCGTTTTATCAAATATCGTAGCCGCCGTACCGTCCTCTACAACCTTTTTCATTGCTTCTTTTATTACGTTGTATGTCGAGTCCGAAATATCCGTATGGCTTAAAATATTCGGGGGCATTTGATAATAAACCGAATTGTCGTAATGGTTTTTCACCGAATAGAGCAGATGGCTTTGGTATCTTGTGCCTTTATTTAAGAAGGTACACATAAAGTTTGAGAGTTGGAGGGGAGTGAAGAGGTTGTCTGACTGACCGATGGCAGCCTGAATGGTATCACCGCCGTACCAAGTGCCTTGGAGGGCTTCTCTGTGCTCCGGACCTGCGAGTATACCTGCGGATTCACCGATTTCTATACCCGTGAGTTCACCGAGCCCGAAACGTTTTGAGTATTGATTTAGTTTTGTAATGCCCAATTTGTTGCCAACGTCAAAGAAGAAGAAGTTACAGGAGTTTTGCAGCGCTCCCGTCACGTCAAGTGAACCGTGTCCGCGCTTGTACTTGTCGTATATCCAGCAGTGCGGCGTATACGAGGGAGCAAACTCTTTGTAAATACCGGGATCAAAAATCGTTGTATACGGATAAATTATCTCTTCTTCAAGAGCTGCAACGCTCGTTACGACTTTAAAAGTCGAACCGGGTGCATAAAGTCCGTTCAACGCTCTGTTTAAGAGCGGAGAGTTGGGGGACATTGCGATCTCGTTATAGTTGCTGTTGTACTCGTTAAGATTATACGTCGGATAAGACGCTACGGCGAGTATCTCGGCATTGTGCGGGTCTTGTACGACTATTGCACCCGCGCCGTCAAGCGGAGCTATGGTGTTTATAGTATGCGCAAGTGCTTTTTGAGTCGATATCTGAACGTTGTAGTCAAGTGTCAGATATACGTCTTTTCCCGAAATAGGTTTTGTTTCGTAGTAGGCGTTCACGACGGAGCCGTTTTCATCGATCTCTTGTATTATCGTTCCGTCGTATGCACGCAGATACGATTCAAATGCTTTTTCAATACCGCTTCTTCCGACTATTGCATTCATTGCATATCCGTCTGCGGCGTATTTTTCATAATCTTCTTTATATATTTCGCCAACTGTTCCGAGAATGTGGGAAGCAAAATCGCCGTGTAATATCTCTCTGTCGGAGGAATAAGAAAGCTCTACGCCGTCGATAAGCATGATCCTGTCAGCAATTCCGATGATCTTCTCGGAGCTTATTTCTTTTGCTATCTCGTATGGTATACCGTAACCGTAATTTGAAACGTACATTTCAAAAAGCTGACCTATGATAGCTCTGGATTCGGCTTTGCTGTATTCGCTTAAAGAATACTTTGATATGAGGTAGTCCATAAGCTCGCTTGCGGTATAGTTTTCTATTTTGATATTGTCTTTTGCGTATTTGTTGAAAAGACTTCCGTTGCTTTCAAAATAGCCGTCCTTAAAAGCAAACGGTTCTTTCTCCGTTATCGGAAATCTGTCGCTTATCTCAATACCGTTTTTCTCAAGCAGTGCCGAAAGAGAGTGAATGGTTTTCGGAAGCTTTGAATCGCTTACGGAATATTTGTTTATCTGGATATTGTACGAAACCTTGTTTGTGACGAGCAAAACTCCGTTTCTGTCAAATATACGGCCCCTTAATGCTTTGACAGTAACGTATTTCTTATATGTGCTTGTTTCGGAGACGCTGTAGTTATATTTGTTGGCGACCTGTAAGCTGAACAGTCGGCCTGTGTATACTGTTAAAAATGCGGCAAAGATCAGTATTATAATACTGTATCTTACGGCCGATCTGTAGTTCTTCATGGCTACCTCCTTTGCAGTATGTGATAATTATAGTATATTTTTTTAAAATTATCAAGTTATTTATATTAAATTTTTAAATCGGTATTGCTATGTTTTGAAAAAAATGGTACAATAGATGATGAGATATTGTATGATTTGGAATACTTCGCGTCAGAGGTGAATTATGAAGGACCGAAATGATTTTGAATTTAATAAAAGCTCCGGCGGTCTTGAGATAAGTGCCTTCTCCGATGACGGTGACAAAGAGATCGCTTTGTTTGAAACCGAGCCCGAAACAACTGCCGAAATATACGTAAACGAGGTTTACTTAAATATTTCGAAGCGCCTTAAAGTAATACGTTTTATATTACTTTTTGCTATTATTATAATCGCGTTATTTGCGCTTATGAGATTTTCGTCAAGCATAAACCTTTACAGCATCAAAGAGTTTTTTTATTCTTTTAGAGATAGCGAAATATCATTAGATGCAGATTCCGTGGCTGTAAGCGGAGCGGATCTTATCGGTGCGAATTCGTATAAGAATTATTTGCTTATGCTTCGCGGTGACAGAGTCGAACTTTATAAGACCGACGGAACGCGGTATATGACAAAGCGTATATCAATGTCGAATCCTACGGTCAAATCTTCGGACAAATACTTTCTGATATATGATCTCGGCGGTTATGATCTGCGCCTTTACAATACGGTTGATGTAATATATGAGGAAACCTTTGATAATACTATCTATATTGCGGATATAAACAATAAAGGTTATCTTGCGCTTTTGACGCACGACGTTTCTTTTGCTTCACAGCTTCTCGTGTATGACGAGGATATGAAAAAGGTCTTTGAATGGAATTCCGCAGACAAATACACACCGTGTATGGAGATGCTTAAAGACGGACAAAGAATTGCGACAGCATCGTTTTCTTCTGATGTAGGAACTGCCACGACTACTTTTAATCTGTTTAATATTAAAAGCGAAACGGCAATAACGTGTGAGTTTGACGATACTTTGCCACTTGAAATCGGTGAGATCGGAGACGGGATTTATTTATTATGTTCCGACAAGCTTGTATTTTTTGATTCAAAGGGTGCGATCGTAAAGGAAATCGACTTTATATCGTACGGCAGTTCTGTATCCGAAGTATATTGCGACGGAGAAAAACTTGTTGCTGTCTTTGAGGAAGATGGATATTCATACGGTTCAAAGCTCGTGCTGTTTGACGAAAACGGTGAAGCTTTATTCACTTGCAATGAAGAATATGAAATTTCTTCTGCAGCAGTCATAAACGGCGAACTTTACTATATACATTACGGTGAGCTTGTAAACGTAAAAACAGAAGACAAAACAGAAACAAGAACGTCTCTTACCGACAGTTATTCGGATATTTTGGAGGTTTCGGGAAAACTTGTGCTTGTTTCAAAAACCGAAACGCTTATTTTCAGTTGAGGTGGCAAGGCGTGAATATTTTACTTGATATAATAACCGTTCTCATTATACTTCTTCCGATAGTTTCGGCTGCAAGGAGAGGGTTTATAAAAAGCATATCAAAGATAGCGACTCTTATAATTGCTCTTATCGTCGCAATTTGCTCGACACCGCATATATGTAACGTAATAGACGGCGCGGGTTACAGAGAGGCTTTGGAAGAAAAGTTGACGCTTACTATATCCGAAATGACCGAAAGCAATGAAGATGCCGCAAGCGATATCGAAGATGAGGACTCGGAACTTTATAAGTTTCTCGGTAATATAGGCGTAGATGTAGATTCGTTGAAGGAAAGCTTAAACGAGAGCACCGATAACGCAATAAACGGTATAGCGAAAACAGTTTCCGTACATTTGGCGGAGAAGCTTATATATTTCATTTGCTTTATAGTCGTTTTCCTTGCTTGTTATATTATTGCGGCGGTTCTGCTTTGGCTTATTTCAAAATTTGCATCACTGCCTGTGTTAAAGCATTGCGATAAGGCTCTGGGAATAGTTATAGGAGCTATATACGCTTTGGTGGCAACGGTTGCTTTTATAGGCATTTTTAACGCGATATTGCCTTATATAAGCTCCGCATATCCGAACGTCATTGACGTTGGCGTTACGGATAAAACCGTAATTTATAAGTTTGTTTCCTCATTTTTAAACGACGTAAAGAATTTGTTTTTCTAAATTATTAAGCGACCGAGTGTCGAGAAATGGATAAAAGTATGCTTTGTTCAAAATGCCATAAGAACGTGGCTGTTGTTTTTGTTACAAGAATGGAAAAAGGTAAGACCGTAAACGAAGGTCTGTGTCTTCAATGTGCAAGAGAACTCGGAATCAAGCCCGTAAACGATATGCTTCAAAAAATGGGTATTGATGAAAGCGAACTTGAAGCAATGAGTGAGAGCATGACCGAAATGCTCTCGCAAACTCCTACCGAGGACGGTCTTGACGCGCCCGATTCAAGAGTACCCGCGATCGACCTTAAAGCCATATTCGGCGGCGGCGCAAAGAAGGCTGACGATAATAAAAAGAGTGAAGAAGCTCCTAAAAATAAGTATCTTTCTCAATTTTGCGTTAATTTGACGGAAAGAGCGAGAGAGGGAAAACTTGATATGGTCGTAGGCAGAGAGGGCGAGATCGGAAGAATGATCCAGATCCTCTGCCGCAGACAGAAAAATAATCCTTGTCTTATTGGCGAGCCCGGTGTGGGCAAGACGGCGATAGCAGAGGCTCTGGCTATAAAGATAGTCAAAGGCGAGGTGCCGTACAAGCTAAAGAATAAGGAGATCTACAACTTGGATATGGCGTCCGTCGTTGCAGGCACTCAATTCAGAGGCCAGTTCGAAGCACGCTTAAAGGGGCTTGTTAATGAGATTAAGGCACTCGGCAATATAATTCTCGTCATTGACGAAGTTCACAGTATAGTTGCGGCAGGCGATGCCGAAGGAAGCATGAACGCCGCGAATATTTTAAAGCCTTCGCTTTCAAGCGGTGCTATTCAAGTTATCGGCGCTACCACTCTTGCGGAATACAGAAAATTCATAGAAAAAGATACGGCTCTTGAAAGACGTTTTCAGCCCGTTGTTGTAGAAGAACCGAATATTGAAAGCACAGTCGAAATTTTAAGGGGCATTAAACATTATTACGAGGAATTTCATGGCGTTATCATTCCCGAAGCGCTTTTAAGAGAGATAGCTGTTATATCGGAAAGATATATCACCGACAGATTTCTGCCCGATAAAGCTATAGACCTTCTTGACGAGGCGGCAAGCCGACTTGCTCTTGACAGTGGCATACTTGAGAAGCTTAAAGTAAATGAAAAAGAGCTCGTAGTGCAAAGAGCGGAGCTTGAAAAGCTTGAAGCTTCCCAAGCAAGCGAAGAAACACCCGACAGCACGATTTACGAGAAGATTGCGTCTGCAAAGACTAACGTTTTGCGCCTTGAGGGAATAGTAAAAGAGCTTTCCGAAGAAAAGAAAAAGGTAATACTCACAAGACAGAATATTGCCGAAGTTATTGAAATTTGGACAAAGATACCCGCAGGCAATATTAACGAAAACGAGTTTGAACGAGTAGATAAGTTAAGCGAAAGACTTCACAAAAAGATAGTCGGACAAGATGAAGCGATAGACGCTTTGTGCCGCTCGATTAAAAGAAATCGCGCGGGAATATACGTCAAGAAAAAGCCGGCATCCTTCATTTTTGCAGGGCCGACGGGTGTCGGCAAGACAGAGCTTGTGAAAACGCTTGCACTCGATTTGTTTGACTCACCCGATGCGCTCATAAGACTTGATATGTCCGAATATATGGAAAAACATTCGGTTTCAAAGATAATCGGTTCTCCTCCCGGATACATCGGTTATGACGATGCAGGGCAGCTAACGGAAAAGATCAGGCGTAAGCCCTACGCCGTCATTTTGTTTGACGAAATCGAAAAAGCACACCCTGACGTTTTAAACGTGCTTTTACAAGTTCTTGACGACGGTAGAGTTAAGGATTCTCACGGCAAAGAGATAAATTTTGAAAACACGGTTATCGTAATGACGACCAACGCGGGTTCAAATACTTCTTCAATGCTCGGATTTGGAGATAGCGTTGATTTGTTAAAAACGAAGACCGAAAAGGCACTTCTTGAATTTTTAAGGCCCGAGTTTTTAAACAGAGTGGATGAGGTCATCACCTTCAGTCCGTTAAGTACGGATACCTTTGAGAAGATAGCGGCTATAATGCTCACGGAGCTTAAAGGCGTACTTGAAGATAAAGGTATTTCTTTCACTTGGGACAAGAAAACGGAAAAGTATATTTCCGAAAAATCTTATTCCGAAAAATACGGCGCAAGAAATTTAAGAAGAACTATACAGCGAGATATAGAGGACGTTATCGCCACGGCGATAGTTTCCAATTATCTTTCGCCTGTCACGAGAGTGGAAATTACTGTTAAAAACGGAGATTTAAATATTTCCGTAACATAAATAAGCAAGAAAGGAGAAATACAATGGTAGTAACAAAAAACAGCATTATCGGTGAAATTCTCGATACTGATGCACAGACCGCAAAATACTTTTTCGAAATTGGTATGCATTGCCTCGGATGCCCCGCTTCAAGAGGCGAATCCATCGAGCAGGCTTGCGCGGTTCACGGCGTTGACTGCGATGCGCTTATCGCAAAGCTCAATAAGCACTTTGAAAATCAGTAAAGAAGGAAGGGGCACGTTTTCCGTGCCCCATTTTAACTATGAGAGAAAAAATACTTGACAATAGACTTTCTGCGGTTGTCTCTTTTGTTGAAAAAGGTGATAAGGTCGCCGATATCGGAAGCGACCACGGATACAT
This sequence comes from Eubacteriales bacterium, assembly GCA_045652265.1. Taxonomy (GTDB): domain Bacteria; phylum Bacillota; class Clostridia; order Oscillospirales; family CAG-272; genus CALCTE01. The sequence goes on from JAZRTW010000185.1 coordinate 22,465, forward strand.
ACCGCTTTATCTTATACAAAACGATATATGCGAAAGGGTGCTCGTCACCGATATTAAGGAAGGGCCGCTTTTAAGCGCGAAAAAGAATTTTGAGCGTTTTGGATTTGGCTCATCTCTTCGCACTATGCTTTATGACGGAATAGATCCCGAAATTCTTAAAGAATATAACAAAATTATAATTGCCGGTATGGGCGGTCTTACTATTGCGGGAATTTTAAGCAAGGTAAAAGACGAGCTAATAACTTACAAACCGAGCTTAATATTACAGCCGATGACCGAACAGGACAAGCTTCGAAAGGAGCTTTTACAGCTCGGTTACCGAATAATTAAAGAGAAATGTCCCGAAGCGAGAGGCAGAAAATTATATAACGTCATTTTCGCGCTTTACGGAGGCGTTGAAGAATACAGCGAATGTGAGTATGCGCTTGGAAAATATAATCTTTGCGATGATAAAGAAAATTATGTCAAAAAGCTTGATTTAATGATAAAAACTACGCAAAACGCCGTCATAAAAGGCGCGAAAGAT
>JAZRTW010000186.1:0-4400 GCA_045652265.1 Eubacteriales bacterium
TTCACACTTGATTATTTTAATCAAAACGAAAACAAAATCAAAGAAGTATACGATATGCTTTCCGATGAAACGTCTAGAATAACGTTTGAAAATATCATTCTTTATAAGTTGAGCGGAAAAATAGACTTTTTAGCAAATGCGGATACCCCGAAAGAAGAAGCTTTTGACGATGTATTAAGGCTCTCAAGTATCGAAAGCTTCCTCGATTTAGGAGCGTACAGAGGAGATACCGTCGAGGAATTTATAACCGCTACAAACAGAAATTACAAGTCTATACTTGCCGTTGAGCCTGATTTAAGGTCGTTTAAAAAGCTTGATGATTATTTGGTGAACGTGCCTCTTTCAAAGGCAATTAATTGCGGAGTAAGCAACACAGACGGCGAAGTTCTCTTTTCAAATAAAGCGGGCAGAATGTCATCTATCGGCAAAGAAAAAGGCGTTCTTACGCAAATACATAAAGTGGACACTCTATGCAATAAATACGATTTTGCTCCGTCCTATATTAAAATGGATCTTGAAGGGGAGGAGAGGAATGCTCTTTCGGGAGCCGCCCTGGTACTGCAAAAAAAGCCAAAGCTATTAATTTCGGCATACCACAGAACAGAAGATATATTCGATATTCCTTTGCATATAAAAAAGCTTAATCCCGACTATAAAATTTTCATAAGAAAACATACTTACATACCCGCATGGGACATAAACGTATACGCAATATAAAAAACAACAGTGAATGCATCGCGTTCACTGTTGTTTTCACTTTAAAGCATATTTGCAACGGAGTTGATATCTCCTGCGCCCATCAAAATATAAAGCTCGTTTTCTTTTGCGTTATTCTTAATATAGTCAGCCGCCGATTTTAGATCGGAAACAACCTCTGCACCATCAATTTTTGAAGCAATAGAAGAAGAATCCACGTTATAAAGATTCTTGTCGCGCTTTGCGTATACAGGTGCAAGAACCGTCTTATCGCAGAGAGAAAGTGATTTTATAAAATCATCAAAGAAAGCATAAGTTCTTGTAAAGGTATGCGGTTGGAATATGCAGGTCACTTTATCATAACCTATTTCCATTGCCGCTTTTAAAGTCGTTTCTATCTCCGTGGGATGATGAGCATAATCGGAAACGATATCCGCACCGTTATATTTGCCTACAAGTTCAAAACGTCGTCTTGCACCGCTGAATTTATTCAACGCGTCAACGGTAGGATCAAGTGGAAGCTTACAGCTGTATGCTGCCGCTATTGCCGCAAGAGCGTTAGATACGTTATGTCTTCCAAAAACGGACATCGATAGGCTTGCGTAATATTCACCTTTATAATACACGTCAAAATTAGGACGTCCGTGGTCAAATTTTAAGTTTTTGCAAGTGAAATCCGCGTCCGCTTCAACGCCGTAGGTGATAATAGTACCTTTATAATCTTTGACGCTGTCCAAAGTGTTTTTACAGTCCGCGTTTACTATTGCTACGCCGTCATCACCGCAAATATCGACGAATTTTGCAAAAGCTCGTTTAATATCATCAATATCCTTGAAATAATCAAGATGATCTTCTTCGACGTTGAGCACAAGTGCTATCTTGGGGAAGAAGCTTAAGAACGATGCGGTATATTCGCACGCTTCGAAAATGAAATACTTATCAGCACCGAGGCGATACGCCTCGCCATTATTGGTTGCAAGTTCAGCACCTGATAAAACCGTCGGATCTACATCGCAATACGTGAAAATGTCGCTTAACATCGACGTCGTCGTGCTTTTACCGTGCGTTCCTGAAACACCGATAGGTATTATATAATTCTTCATCATAAGACCGAGTGCTTCTGCGCGGACAAGACAGCGTATACCAAGTTCACGCGCTCTTATAAGCTCGGGGTTATCGTCTTTAACGTCTGCAGTATAAACCACCAAATCCAAATCATTGCCGATGTTGTCAGGGGAGTGGCCTATGTTTACCTTTATATCGGCTTTCTCAAGCGCTTCCGTTTTTTTGCTTGCGGAAATATCCGAACCTGAAACGTTGTATCCCAGATGCTTCAGTACAAAAGCGATCGAAGACATACTGATTCCGCCGATTCCGATAAAGTAAATATTTTTTGATTTGTTCAAAATATTATCCATAGTCTGTTCCTTAAAATATTTATAAATCTATTTTACCATAATTTTTTATAAATTCAAGAAAATTATGTAAATTTACGTCATAGGGGATATCCGTTTTTTAATATACTTAATTTCGTTAAATGCAAATTTAACGAAATTAAGGGGAGTGGTTAATAGAAAAAAGGGCTGTAGTTGGAAATTGATCGTTTAAAGGTGGAAATCGCTTATATTGTTTATAAAGACGTGCGATTTTGTGTAATTTGATAAATTCTTAAAATAAAGTATCACGTCGTCAATAAATTATATTATGAAATTATTCAAATATTTATATTTTCCAAAATTCATTTCCTATGGAATTTTTTAAATTGATGTCCGCATCATTTTTTAAAATTCCACGGGAAAATATTTTTGCGATTTTATCTGCCGCGGTTTCGTTTTTGACATTTTTTTCAAGTCTTTGGTATTATCATTTATTCAAAGTGATATTTGGGGTGAAATCATTGACTGTAGTTTACGCAGACGTTCTATTGCTTATAAACTTTTCTATGGATTTTGTGTCATTATATATCGTTGCAAAATTAATGAAACTTAAACCTGTATTTCCGAGGTTAATGCTTTCATCATCGGTTGGTGCAATATATTCCCTATGTGATTTCCTCGTAAATTGGCCCTCACCCGCTTTGGCAATTTTTACCAATTTTTGCTTTTCAGCTATTATGTGCCTTATTGCATTCGGAAATCTAAAAAATCATATTTTTTTAATAAGCGGTGTATTTTATGGAATTTGCTTTATCCTCGGCGGTGCAATTACCGCTATCTATTCTATCGCAGGAGAAAAATGGAACATTTTAAATGAAGCAGGTTACATATATACTGATATTTCTCTTTTAGAGGTTATCGGACTCACTATTGTTGCAGTAATATTTGTTAAATTTATTACTGAACGTATGAAAAGACGTTGTATAAACAAAAATGCAGAGCTTTCGATAACAATTAAAGGAGTTACATCTACATTCGAAGCGTTCGTAGACAGCGGTTGTCTTGTTAAAGAACCGATAACGAACAAAGAAGTAGTTTTTCTCAAAAAAGAATGTTTTAAAATGTTTTTTGAGAATGAAACGGAAATTACTCCGCAACTGCATACAAAAACGGGATTACGTATATGTGCAGTGCCCGTCACAACCTTGACTGGCAAAGACGTTCTCTTCGGTATATATCCCGATAAAATTCTATGTGACGGGATAATGGTCGATGCGGTTATAGTATTCGCTGACGCACTTTCCTTGAAATTTAACGGTTCAAAAGCACTGATATCAAATAATTTACTGTAGGAGTAAAAATATGCTGTTATTTTATAAAATAAAACTGTTTTTAAAAAGACTGCTTGGAATTAAAGACGATGAGATTTTTTACATAAACGGCCCGGAAACTCTTCCTCCTCCCCTATCACCCTCCGAAGAAGCCGAAGCTATTGCAAAAATGAAGGAAGACTTAAAAAGCAAGAATCTGCTCATCGAGCATAATTTAAGGCTCGTTGTCTATATTTCCAAAAAATTCGAAAATACCGGCATAGGAATCGAGGATCTCGTTTCGATAGGCACGATCGGACTTATAAAAGCGATAAACTCGTTTAACAGCGACAAGAACATCAAGCTTGCAACCTATGCGTCGCGTTGCATCGAAAATGAGATACTTATGTACATACGCAAAAACAGTAATACCCGTGCGGATATCTCCATCGACGAACCGATAAACGTTGATTGGGACGGTAACGAACTGCTGCTTTCCGATATACTTTCCGCAGACTCCGATAACGTAAACACAAATATCGAGCTTCGCGAGGAAAAACGCCTCATACTTAAAGCTGTGTCTTCCCTTTCCGAAAGAGAAGCCGAAATCGTAAGACTTAGATTCGGACTTACCGCAGACGGAGAAGAGAAGACACAGAAAGAAATTGCAGATAAACTCGGAATATCGCAATCCTACATTTCCAGAATTGAAAAGAAGGTAATGGATAGACTCAAGGTTATGTTAAGCGATGCTATTTAGTTCTTCTTGATTCTTCGTTAAGAATATTTATAAGCATTCTGTCGGCAGCGGGATTCTTTGTTACAGTCTCGCCAATGCCGAAAGCATTTATTGTAATAGCGCCCTTACCAACATTATACGTTGCGATATTTATACCGTCTTGTTGTATCTCCGTGCGCTTTGAAAGTCCCCAAGGCATACCCGAAGAAACTGCTATAGCCTGAATCTCATCGGGCAATACGTCACAGTCGATATAGTCGTAGGTCTGACCTTTGGGAA
>JAZRTW010000187.1:0-18558 GCA_045652265.1 Eubacteriales bacterium
TCGCAAGAGAGATCGGAGAAGCCTTGGGCTTTAAGGAGATATCCGTGCTTTCTCCGAAAAAGCACGACGAGATAATCGGATATCTGTCACAGCTCACGCACGGTATTGCCGTAGCTTTGATGCTTTGCAAGGACGCAAGCGGTATGGAAAGATATACGGGTGACTCGTTCAGAGATTTAACGAGGATAGCGAAGATAAACGACGCTATGTGGAGCGAGCTTTTTCTTGCAAATAAGGAAGAATTACTTTGCCAAATGGAGCTTTTTGAAGAAAGCTTTGCAAAGCTAAAGCGCGCCATAGCCAAAGACGATCTTGAAAAATTACGCGAAATGATGAAGCTTTCAACCGAAAGAAGAAAGCAATTTGATAAATAAGCTAAAACGAGGTGAATTTGGAATGAATATGGTATTTAAAAGAAAACTTCCGACCTTGGAGGAGATAAAGAGTATGTATCCTCTCTCGGAGGAACTTGCGAAAACGAAAAAGGCAAACGACAGCGAACTGCAAAAAATATTCGGCGGCGAGAGCGATAAGCTCCTTCTTGTAATCGGCCCTTGCTCTGCCGACAGAGAGGACAGCGTTATCGAGTATATCTCGCGCCTTCGCGAAGTGCAAGAAAAGGTCAAGGATAAGATTTTGATAATCCCCCGTATCTACACGAACAAGCCGCGTACGACGGGTGACGGCTATAAGGGAATGCTTCACCAGCCCGATCCGCATAACGCGCCCGATATGCTTCGCGGCCTTATATCCATAAGAAAGCTCCACATAAAAGCGCTTATCGAGACGGGATTTTCGTGCGCCGACGAGATGTTATATCCCGAAAACCATAAGTATCTGTCCGACGTACTGTCATACGTCGCAGTAGGTGCAAGATCCGTTGAAAATCAGCTTCACAGACTTACGGCAAGCGGACTTGATCTTCCCGTGGGAATGAAGAACCCCACAAGCGGCGACCTTTCCGTTATGATGAATTCCATCACCGCCGCTCAACATTCTCATACCTTCGATTACGCAGGCTGGGAGGTGGAGAGTAAGGGTAACCCCTTTGCTCACGCTATACTCCGTGGCTTTGTGAACAAATATGGTCAAAACAGCCCGAACTATCACTACGAAGACCTTATGAGCCTTCACGAGCTTTACGAAAAGAGCTCACTTGCAAATCCCGCGGTGGTAATCGACACAAACCACGCAAATTCGGGCAAAAAATGGGACGAACAGCCGCGTATCGCGAAGGAGATACTTCACAGCGCAAGACACAGTAAGGAGATATATAAGCTTTTCAAGGGGCTTATGATAGAATCGTATATCGAGGACGGTTGCCAAAAGCCCGACGGCGGAGTATACGGAAAGTCGATAACCGACCCCTGTCTTGGCTGGGAAAAGACGGAAAGACTTATTTTGGAGCTCGCGGATTTAAGATAAGAAATTATGAGAAATAAAAATAATAAGCACCTTGGAATAGAAATCGCCCCCGAGCTTCACTACAAACTCCACTATATATCAAAATATTACGGACGTTCGGCAAACGGAGAAATACTGTATTTGATAAGACAGGAAATTAAAGCTTTTGAAAAAGCCGAGGGCGAAATCGAATTTTCGAAAGAAGAGCAGGCAAACTGAAATTAAAAGGCACGGTGTTTTAAACCGTGCCTTTTGTGTTATAAAACCGTGGACAGCCAATAAATAATGCCGTATATCATACTCGCAGTCGTGCCGTAAAGTATGACGGGGCCCGCAATTTTGAATATGCTCGCGCCGACACCCGTGATATAGCCTTCGGACGCCGAATCTATCGCGGGGGAGGCGATGGCGTTTGCAAAGCCCGTTATCGGTACGAGCGTACCCGCGCCCGCAAATTTCGCGATGTAGTAAAATATTCCAAATGCCGTGAGAAGCTCGGCTATCGCGATTAAAGAGATGCTTACGAGGCTTGATGCGAGCTTATCGTCCGCGCCTAGCGCCTTGTAGGCGACGTCAAGACCTTCTCCGACGGCACAGATAATACCGCCCACCAAAAAGGCTTTTATACAGTTTATAAATACTGTCGGCTTTTTCTGACGGCTTTCCACAAGCTCCACGTAGCTTTGATTTGACATATTCATAAAAAACACCTCACACGTTTTTATGAATATATTTCCCAAGATTTTCGTTTCTATGTAAAAAAAGCTTCCCGAAGGAAGCTTTTTCGTGTTTTTGCATTATTAGAAAGCGAGAATGACCTGCCATACGGCAAGCAAAAGGCCCAAAAGTGTAAGTATCGTGACCAAAGTGTTGTTGTGCTCCGAGTATATCAATGTTAAATCTCCCTCTAACAGCTCCAAGAGATATTTTACCTCTTCAATGGTCGGGACGATATGCTGGCTTGCAAGCAGAACTGAACTGAGCTCGCCGATCTCTGCTATTTGAGTTTGCTCCACTTTTTCAAGCACCTTGATTATTTTACGTCGGAGTTCGCGAGTCTCGCGGATTCGCTTATAGTAGGATACGAATTTTTTGCTCTTATGCTCGGCCTGGAATGCTAAAACCTCGTTAATAAGCGCGCGCAGCATCATCGCAAATTCAACGGAAAACAAAATGCCGTGGTTTACCGTCAGGGGACATTCTTCCATATAGAAATAAGGATTTGCGCCTCCGTAAATATCAGCACCAAACTGCGTTTGCCTGTCAAGATATTCTTGTTGGCGAGGCGTTCTTAACAAATTGATAAAGAGAAAGGCTTTTCGGCTGGCATAAATACGCATAAAGTCGCGGCTTCCCCAGCAGTTTGCGAGGCGCTCACGTGCCATTTCTTTCGGAACGAAGGCGTATCCCTCATCTCCGGTCATTAAACCGTACAAGAGATTAGAGTGATTTTCCTCAATTTCCTCAAGAGTTTTCAAATCACCGAATTTCGTTACTTCGCAAAGGAAGCTTGTTTCGATGTCAGCGGGAAGCCCGATGCTTTTGCGGATTTTTTCCTCAATAGAAGCACAAGAATTCATTTCTCCGCGAAAATCATATTCTTTGTTTACACCCGATTGACGAATTCCGATCACTTTGTCTGATGAGATTCCGTTTATCGTGTAATGAAAGGAAAGGGAGATAATATTAGATTCCTCAAAAAAAGAAATCATGGTACAAAATCCGTTCATACCCGCACTTTCGAGATTTGGATATATATCGTCCAAGAATATGCGGTGAGTACGGTAGGTCTGCCCGCCTCCCTTTAAGAAGGATTGTGCAGTTTGCATATCGGTTATATAAGGGTTGTCGAAGGCTTTCGTTTCATCGTAAACGGTAACTTTGCCAAACGCTTTTTTGACACAGTTTACAAAAGCATCGCCCGAAGCAAAATTCGAAGCAATATAATAAAATGCGTGTGTAATATTTACGTTCATATCCTTTATCATAGACAGTCCTCCAAAAATGCTTAAATACCAAACGAATTATAACATATAAACAAAAAATAATCAATAATCCCGGCGAAAAAACTGACAATTATAGCCGTTAATGAAAAATATCCGACAGATTCAAAACGAATCTGTCGGATAGTATTGATTTATTAGTCTTTTACAAGCAAGGTCTTTATATTGTTTCCGCTCTTTGCGTCTGCAATAGCTTCGTTTATCTTGCTTAAGGGATACTTGCTTGCAAGCTTTTCGATGATGGGGAACAAATCCTTATTGTTTCCTAAAAATTCGATATACTTCTTAACGTCGCTGATGGAATATTGAGAAGAGCCGATGATATGAAGCGCCTTGAAGGTGATGAGCTGAGGCTGGATCTCAACTGCGCCGGACTGGCTGTACTGACCGGGAACGATATATACGCCGCGGTTTCTCAAAATGCTGAATGCGAAGGGTACTGCAACGGGAGCGCCGGAGCATTCTACGCAAAGGTCTACGCCGATGCCGCCGTTTTCTTTAAGGAGTTCTTCCTTGATGTTATCGTTGCCGTCTCTGTCGATGCAGAATACCTTATCTGCGCCGAGCTCAAGTGCAAGATCTTCTCTTTTCTTGTCTGTGAAAGCGGTTATTGCGTATACTTTCTTAACGCCGCTTCTCTTAAGGTACATAAGTGAGAATGTGCCTACGGGGCCGAGACCCTGTACGACTGCTACGTTTACGTTTTTAAGATCAACGCCTGCTTTTTCAGCGAGAGAGCAACCGTGAATTGCCGTGGGGCCGGGGCAAGCGAATACCGTTGCAACGGTGGGGTCGATATCCTCGGGAATCTTAATGAGGTTTGATGCGGGAGTGAAGTTAACTTCGCCGTAACCGCCGCGGAAGTGAGGAGCTTCGTCCAAAACGCCGCTTATAGCGGACTTGAAACGTACACAGTTTGCGTCGTCACCGTTTTTGCAAAGAATACATTCTCCGCAGGGGATAGCGATATCAGCGATAGCCGCGTCGCCTACCTTAAGACCGTACTTCTCGGAGTCCTCTTTGCTTATATCGGTGATTCTGCCGACGAATTCGTGGCCGATGATGGAAGGAACTCTGCCGCCGAGTCTGCCCTTATGGATATGAATATCCGTTCCGCAAACACCGCTTGATATAAGCTCCATTCTGCCGTAGCCTGCGGGTGCGTCAACTACGTCAAACTCGCGAATTTCGAAATCCTTTTCGGGTCCCATAAATACTGCTGCTTTAGCTTTCATCTGTAGTTCTCCTTTTTTACTTTTCCATTATTACTTTAAATTTTTTCTCGTATTGCGCAGATATCTCTGCAAGCTCTTCCTTCGTTAAAGGCTCCGTATCCTTATACGCGTAATCTCTGCCGAGTGCTGTGTATTTGCCCGAGCCCAAGCGATGGAACGGCAAGAGATATACCTTTTCCACGCCCGCTTCTTTCAGACGCTCGCTTATATCCTCAATGGATTTTTTATCCGTGTTAAATCCCGGAATAAGAGGTATCCTCAAAAGCACGTTTTGCCCATCGCGCAGAAGATTTTGCAAATTTGAGTAGACGAGGTCGAGATTTGCGCCGGTGTATTCCTTGAGCTTTTCTTTGTCCGCACTTTTGAAATCGTACAGATATCCCGAAACGATACCGTTTGTTTTCTCAAACGCCTTATAGGGAACACAGCCTGCCGTATCGACGAGCACTTCTACGCCCTCGTTTTTCAGAAGAGAGGCAAGATGTGCGACGCCTTCGTACTGAAGCATACATTCGCCGCCCGACAATGTCACACCGCCGCCGCTTTCGAGGAAGAACGCTTTATCTTCCAAAAGCTCGGGAAGAATGTCTTCACATTCGACTTTTCGTCCGACCGTTTCGGGCTTTTTGTTTTTGTACGTCAGCACTTCGGCTTCACCGCTTATGGTTTCGGGGTTGTGGCACCATAAGCAGTGAAGATTACAGCCCTTGAAAAATACCGTCGTGCGTATACCGTTGCCGTCGCCCACGGAAAAGTGCTGTATATTGGAAATGTTTATCTGCATGATATTATCCTTGCTGTGTACGGTTTAAGATATCAAGCTGAACGCCGGGATCGAGAGTTACGTAGAATGCCGAGAATCCCGAAACTCTTACGACCAAGTCCCCGTAATTTTCGGGGTGGTTCATAGCGTCGATGAGGACTTCTCTGGAGGTCGCGTTCATCTGTATCTCCTGACCGCCGTTCTTGAAATAAGTTCTTATAAGCGCAAGAAGCTTTTCTCTCTTCGTGTCATCGGTAAACATAGAGGGAGAATATTTCTGGTTGATAACGCTACCAACGCTGACGTGAGTATAATCGGGTTTTGCAAGTGAAAGAAGCGCCGAGGTGACACCGCGTGCGTCTCTTCCGTATGCGGGGCTTGCGGCGTCGGAGATAGGCTCGCCTGCGAGTCTTCCGTCGGGAGTTGCGCCCATTACTCTGCCCGCCTTGACGTTGCTTATGTTAGACGCCATACCGATAATATATCTTCCGCCGTCTCTTGTGCGGTATCTGTCAAAGAGCACCGACATATATTTCGCAAGCCATACGGCGTATTTATCTACGAAATCGTCGTTATTGCCGTATTTGGGAGCCGCAAGGAGAGCCTCGCGTATTTCCCTGTATCCTTCGAAGTTCTTGTCTATAGCTTCGCATACCTCGCCAAGCGTATATTTCTTATCAATGAATACGACCTTTTCAAGAGCCGCGAGAGAATCCGCCGTAGTAGCGATGCCCGCAACGCCTGCGCCGTGATTCATAGGATATATAGCGCCGCCGTTATTGATGTCAAGTCCGCGGGATATGCAGTCGAAGCAGAACAGAGAGAGGAAAGGCTCGGGGTAATGCTTCTGGTTAAAGCGGTCGTTCACATTTCTGCGTCTGAAATAATATTCGTCGGCAGCGTACGAAAGCTGAGCTTCGTATTCCTTCATAAATCTTTCCATCGTGGTTATTTCGGAAAGGGGCGCTGTTCTTGCACCGATACGTACGCCCTTCGCATTTTTACCCTGGTGGAACACATGGTCAATATATTTGGGGGCGTCGATTCTGCCGTCTGTCCAAGGGGGTTGCTTACCCGCGATAAAGTTTTCGATACAACCTACCATAGCGTAGTTGTATGCGTCTTCTTCGGGATAGCCGAGACGCAAAAGCGATTGCGTGTTTACGTCATTATTCATAAGTGCGGGATAGCCGAGTCCCGTTCCTATAATTTTGAGTGCAAGATGCATAATATCGTCGGGGGTGTTATCCGTAACTCTGAAGGAGAGGTTCGGGCCGGGTACGTTACAGTTTCCTACGGCTTTAAGCACGCAGTAGGAAAGACCGTTTACGTCGCAGGAACCGTCGGGGCTTCTGCCGCCGATGGTTATGTTTACAACGTCTTCCTGGAGCTTAATGAAAACGTTTTCGAGAAGCAATACCGCTTGTTCGTCGGTAAGCGTGCCGGCTTCAATATCCTTTTTATAGAAGGGATAGAGGTATTGGTCAAGTCTGCCGAGCGCCATAGCAAATCTGCCTTCCATTACGAAAGCGAGATGACACAGCCATACGAGCTGGAGCGCTTGTTCGAAGGTTTCGGGAGCGTTCTTTGCGATAGCACGGCAGTTCGCCGCCATTTTCTTGAGTTTTTCGGTATCGTATCCTTCGGCGCCGTAAAGTGCTTCGATCGCATCGGCGTGATTTTCTATCATTTTTTCGAAGCCTTCGAGCGCACGGAACATACCTTTGAGGTTAAGCTCTTTTTCTGTGCAGCCTTTGTGATTTTCCAAAGAAGCGTTTATTTCCTCTTTGAGTCCGGGGATACCCACTTTCAAAATGTGCCAGTAGTTAGGCGCATAGTGGTCTTTATTTTGAGGAAAGTCGCGCTCACCGAGGCTGTCGCACTCGGATGAGAAAAATTGAAGCTCCTCGTCTGTAATATCTAAATGGATAAATTTTATATTTCCTGCAATAATCTCGTTTTTCATTATAACGGGCTTCGGGAGAGAAAAGAGCGAGTATATACCCTCTGCTCTCAATAAAGGCATAGGAGCGGCGAGGTCTTCGATAAGTCCTTCACGGCGAAATGCTTGGGGAGCAAGACGTCCGTAAGACACTTTGAGCTCTTTGTTCAATTCTTTTGTCAAACTCATAGCAATTTCTCCTTCTTTCATAATATTTCGTTATTAATAAATATGTCTTGAGGATCTCTCCTCAATAGATATAATATCAAGCATTATTTCGAAATGGAATATATAAACTTATTTTTTCTTGACAAAATTAATATAAAATGATATGATATAACTTGAGGTGATCTTATGAAGCAGATAAGTGTTTTCTCCATGCCTAAGCTGTGTTTTGCACATAGCTTTGAAGCGGAGCAATATTCCAACGGCTCCGGTGTCTGTAAAAACCGCATTGAAGTAGCTGTGCTTGTTGAGGGTGATACGGTCCTTGACATAGGAGGAAAGCGCATAGAGACTCACGCCGGCGACGTTGTGTGCAATACCTTTACAGAGCCGCTTAAAATATATGCGAAGTCGTTTCACAGACATCATACGGTGTCGGCAACGCTTGAATGGGAGCCGGTGGAAAGCGGAGGACTGTTTATCCCTACGGTTATTACCAAGGATATGCATAACGAAACTCTTATGCGTATGATAGACAATTTTGTTTACGGCTTTGATGCACTTAACAGTAACCCTACCAGAGCGGCAGCGAAATTTTTGGAGCTCTTATGCGCCATCGACGATATTGCTCGTAAGCAGGGGCTTTATACCGTGCCCGGCTCCGCGCTTTATACAGAGCGCGCAAAACGCTTTATCAGCCAGCATATAACCGAGCCTATCACTCAAAAGGAAATCGCAGAGCATCTTAATATATCTCCGGGGTATCTTTGTACGATATTCAAGGAGACCGAGGGTATGACCGTGATGAAATATATAAACCGCCAGAAGCTTTCGCGCGTAAAGGCGCTTATGGAAAGAGAAGGCGTCCCGCTTTATAAGGCGGCGAGCATTTACGGATTTGGCGACCCTAACTACGTGAGCAGACTTCATAAAAATCTGTTTGGATACAATATAACTGATCGCCCCTTGAACGCAAAGCTATAAGATAAAAAAAGAGCCGATACGGAATGCTCCGTATCGGCTCTTGGGTTTTTATTCTTCAGTAGTTTCCGTTGTTTCTTCTGTGGTTTCGCCTTCGGTTACGTCTTCTTGTTCGGTGCTTGTGTCCTTATCTTCCTCGGTGGATTCTTCGGACTTTTCATTGTCTTCCGTATCCATCCATACGTAGCACTTGGGAGTTTCTTCTTTAGACGCGTCGATGAGAGTCTTGATGGGACTTGTATCCTTTATCACGCCGTTTCCGAGAAGGTTGAGGCTGTAGATATCTTTTGCGTCTTTAAGCGCGCTTACGTCTTTGATCTCGTTATCGTTGAGATTGCAGATATAGAGCTTCGTCATAGCTGAAAGAGCGGAGATATCGGAGATGTTGTTAGTGCCGAGATCAAGATTTTCCATATCCTTCATACCCGCGATAGCGGAGATGTCGGTGATCTTGTTCGTACTTGCTACGAGTGTGGTGACCTTCGTGCACTTTTCGAGTGCGGAGATATCTTCAACGCCGCAGTTTGCAAACGATATCTGCTCAAGATTTGTCAAATTAGCCAAAGAAGAAATATTGCTTACCTTCGTGTTGTCAAGCGCCAAGGTCTTCATGGAGGTCATATTCGCAATAAACGAGATATCGGAAAGTTCCTTATTGTCGGAAACATCGAGGTTTTCGAGCTTCGTGAGAGAAGAAAGCGCGGAAAGATCGGTGATCTCGTTTCCGTCAAGGAAAAGACCCGTAAGCTCCTTGCAGTTTGCAAGAACGGATACGTCAGTCAAAGCTGCGCCCGAAAGACCTGCTTCGATGAGCTTCGGCATAGCGGAAAGTGCGGAAACGTCCGTAAGCTTCTCCGAACCTACGGAAATATACTCAAGATTCGTACATTCTTTTGCGAATTCGAGGTTTTCGATCTCGGTGCCTTCCACTATGAGCGCCTGAAGGCCCGTGAAATACTTAATATCCGAAAAATCGGTTATATAGTTGCCGAGTGCAACTATCTGCGTCTTGCTTTCAACGGTGGTGTCTTTGAGTGCGTTTATCGCGTCCTCATAGCCTATCTGCGCCGTGACGATCTGATTTCCGTTTTCATCTTGCGCGGGATAGTTTAAAGCAAGATATTTGATGCTTGCAAGATCCTCTTTTGTTACGTTCGCGGGCTGCTTATCGAGAAGCGTAGAGATGACGTTCATAAAATATTTGTCAGCGAACATATCGTTTCTGCCAAGGAAATTTGTGAAGATAATTGCGGCGATACCGATTACTACGAGTGCGCACAGCGCGTAAAGCAATACGGTGTTGCCCATGTTCTTTTTGGAATTTTTAGCCATAAAATTTCTCCTTATAGGTTATATTGTATCCGCTTTCGAAAGGTGGCGCGCCGTTTATTTTGCCGTTTCTTCGGTTTCGGCGTCCTCTTCCTTATCGTTCTTGTTATAGTACCAATTCGGTCCGGGGTATCCTATGTCTTGCGTTTGTGCGGGATCGTGCACCCATACGTCGCAAGCGCTTACCTCCAGCACGTATACGTTCATTTTCTGTCTTCCGAAGGCGAAACATTCCTCGATCGTATCAAAATATATGTCGATCCAGTCGCCTCTGAAATTACCTACGTCCTCGGCCCTTAAAATGCCGAAATCGCCGATCTTACCCGTGACGTAGACTCTGGAGTGAAGGGGGATTACTTTGTAGTCGACCGCGACTATTCCGGGAACGGTTGCGTGGCCCGTTGCCACTTTTCCTCTGTTATAGGCATCGTAATACGCCGTTGCTACACATTCGCGACGGTAAAGATAGCTGTACACCTTGCCGTTGGGTGCGCGGAATGTTCCTCCGACGCCGTGCTCTTTAACACACGTTATCGGCTCTTCCACCACCGTGCTTGAGATGACTTTTCGCTCATTCGTCATCACGCCGTTGACGCACTTTACGGCAACCTCGTCAAGTTTTAAACCTTCCTTACCTTCCGTAGCTACGACGGTCGTACCTTTCATGACCGTATCTACGTCGTTTACCACCGTTTCGAACGGTAATTTCGTTTCAACGCTCTGAACGACATAGTCGATTCTCGTTATATATACGGTCATGCCGTCCGAAATCGCGGCGTCCCCGTACGGAACCGCGACGTCGTAGGCTCCAAGCTCGATCTTTTTTTCCAAAAAGAGCTCGGACACCGTTTTGGCATTCGTGACGTATTCTCTCACACGTCCCGCGTCGTCTATAAGTACGGTCTTTTCGGCTGTCCTAATTCCGTTTTCGTGAGTGCTTTGCCAATTATCTGCGGCATACATAAGAGTTGCGTCCTTATCTATGCCTTCACCTCGAATGTCTTTGAAAATACAGATGTTTCCCTGAATGTAGTCCTTTGAAATAATTGCCGCTGTTATTCCTATAAGAAGAAACAGCGCGGAATAAATGTTTTTGGTTGCAAAACGGGCAAGCTTTTTAAAAAGCGCCTTGAACTTTTGCAATCGGTTCACCTCGCTTTCCTAAAAACGTAAGCGTTCCTTAAAAAATACGCAATATTTTAGGGCAATATTGCAAATTGCCGCAGCCGAGACTTGCTCGGCTGCGGGACAACGCTTGCGTTTTTGTTGCTCGGCAAAGCAAAAAACGGTAAAAAGTATGATTTTATCTCTTGGAGAACTGGGGAGCACGACGTGCGGCTTTGAGACCGTACTTCTTTCTTTCCTTCATTCTGGGGTCACGAGTGAGAAGTCCTGCCTTCTTTAAAGAAGCGCGGAATTCCTCGTCTGCCTGCAAAAGAGCTCTTGCAACGCCGTGACGGATAGCACCTGCCTGACCGGAGATGCCGCCGCCTGCAACGGTTGCAACGATGTCGTACTTTCCTTCGTTACCGGTAACTGCGAAGGGCTGACGAACGATGAGCTTCAAGGTCACAAGACCGAAGTAATCGTCGATGTCCCTTCCGTTTACTGTAACTGCGCCTGTGCCGGGGTAAAGTCTAACCCTTGCAACAGACTTCTTTCTTCTTCCTGTGCCGTAGAAGTAAGGCTTAGCGGTTGTATATGTCATTTGTCATTACCTCCTTATGCTTCGTAAGCTTCGGGCTTCTGTGCCTGTTGCTCGTGCTCTGCGCCTGCGTATACCTTGAGTCTGCCGATAGAAGCGGCGCCGATGGTGTTGTGGGGAAGCATTCCCTTAACAGCCTGCTTCATTGCAAACTCGGGTTTCTTCTCCATAACGTCGCGAAGGCTCTGCTCTTTGAGACCGCCTACGTAACCTGTGTGACGGTAGTATTTCTTCTGGTCAAGCTTCTTGCCTGTCCATACTACCTTTGCAGCGTTAACGATGATAACGAAATCGCCGCAGTCAACGTGGGGTGTGTATTCGGGTTTGTGCTTACCGTTAAGAATGGATGCTGCTGTAGCTGCAACGCGACCTGCGGTCTTGCCTGCAGCGTCAATTACATACCACTTACGGTTAAGCTCTTCTTTTTTTGCCATATAAGTAGCCATTGTTTTCCTC
The DNA here is from genome assembly GCA_045652265.1 of Eubacteriales bacterium. Lineage (GTDB taxonomy): Bacteria > Bacillota > Clostridia > Oscillospirales > CAG-272 > CALCTE01. Next base: position 11,984 of record JAZRTW010000187.1, read on the forward strand.
CGTAAATTTACTATTTTCAAAGCTCTCATAGTATATCACAAATTTTACGCTTGTCAATAGATTTTTTTAAAAAATCAAAAATCTTTATAACTTACTCGCTTAATCTATAGTTTTTCTCGTTTTTTCTCGTTTTTTCTAAATTGCCGTTTTTGGAAAAAGAGTTGAAAAATCAGACGATCTATTGTATAATTCCACACGGGGAGGACTCGTTATGATCGATTTACAGAACATTTTAAGCTTCACAAGACGCGCGTGCGAAAACTACGATATGCTGAAAAACGGAGATAAAGTGGCAGTGGGCGTGTCGGGCGGCAAGGATTCTTTGACGCTGCTTGTGGCTTTGGCAAATCTGCGAAATTTTTATCCCGAAAAATATGAGCTTTGCGCGATCACCGTAGATATGGGCTTTCCCGATACGGATTACAGCCCGATAGCCGAGCTTTGCAAAGAGCTCGGAGTCGAATATCACGTCGTAAGCTCACAGATATACGAAGTCATATTTAATATAAGGAAAGAAAGTAACCCCTGTTCGCTTTGCGCAAGGATGCGCCGCGGCGCGATAAACGATGCGGCGAAGGCGCTTGGGTGCAATAAGCTTGCACTGGGGCATAACTACGACGACGTGGTGGAAACGGTGCTTCTTAACCTCTTTTACGCAGGCCGCTTCGGTAGCTTTATGCCCGTCACGTATCTTGACAGAAGCAAGCTTACCGTCATACGTCCGCTTATCTACGCGCCCGAGGGAAGCGTTGCCGCTTTCACAAGAAACAGCGGGCTTCCCGTAGTGGAGAGCAAGTGCCCAGCTAACGGAAACACGCAAAGGGAGGAAATGAAAAAGCTTATGTACAGCCTCCAAAAAGATAATCCTTCGGTTATCAAAAACATATTCGGCGCGTTGGAGAGAGCACAGGGGATGGGTTACGAAAAGCATCCGAGAACGGAAAACGAGGAGGTATAAACTTTGGTGACGACGGTTATTATAGATTCTATGGATAAGGTTATGGAGCTTCTTTCGGAGCAGACGAGAATAGAAGCGATAGACCGTTACCGCAACGCCTTTTTATATAGAGGTATGCCAAATGCTTCGTGGAAGCTTTGTTCGAGTTTAAAGCTCAACTGTAAGGGAAAGCAAAAGGAACTTGAGCCGATAATTTTGCGTAATTTCACGAAATACGCGGTTATAGACGATGCCGAGATCGGAAATTCCGTATGGCGTCAGATGATAGTCGGCAGACATCACGGCCTTCCCACGAGGCTTCTCGACTGGTCGCATTCTCCGCTTATAGGACTGCATTTTGCGACGACGGGCGAAAGCTTAAATTCGCTTGATAAGCACGATGCGGTAGTGTGGAAGATAGATATGGAGGAGATGCACTCGCTTCTTCCGGAAAAATACAAGGCGCCGCTTAAGGCAAACCGCACTCTCGCGATGAGCCTTGACCTGCTTGACAGCGCCTGTACCTCACTTTCGGAGTACGACGAGGATATGGGCAACGACGCTATGGTCATCGTTGAGCCGCCCTCCATCGAGCCGAGGATAATAAATCAGTATTCGTATTTTTCTCTCGTTCCGTGCGATATGGACGATATAGAAGGATTTTTGGCGCGTAACACGAAGAATACGGTGAAATATATAATTAAAAAGGATATCAAGTGGCGCGTAAGGGATATGCTTGACCAGCTCAATGTAAACGAGAGAGTCGTTTATCCCGGACTTGACGGCCTTTCGAATTGGCTTGCAAGAAGATATTACGTGAAGAAATAAGACGCTCCCGCGCTGAAAGGAATACATCTTGGCAAAGAAAACATCATTTAAGGAAAGAATACTGCCCTTCTACACGAAGGGCGAGGAAATATTTAATATGAGCTCCCATATCGTCGGCGGAGCTTTGGGCGTTTTGGTGACCGCTGCCTGCGTTATTACCGCCGCGTTAAAGGGAAACGTTACGGGCGTGGTGACGGGAGCCGTGTTCGGTGCGACGATGATACTTTTATATACCGTATCGAGCATATATCACGGCCTTAAAAATGAAACTGCGAAAAAGGTCTTTCAGGTACTTGACCATTGTACCATTTACTTTTTGATAGCGGGCACGTATACGCCTATACTGCTTTGCTCGCTTATGAAAGTATCGCCCGTATCGGCATACGTCACCTTCGGCGTCGTATGGGGACTTACCGCACTTGCGACTACGCTCACCGCAATCGACTTGAAGAAATATAAGGTTTTCAGTATGCTTTGCTACGTAGGCATAGGCTGGTCTATTATTTTTTCGATAACGAAGGTGTACCGCTCACTCGGCTGTGCTGGCTTTTGGTTGCTTTTATCGGGCGGCATAATGTATACGGCGGGCGTTATTTTTTATAATGTAGGAAAGAAAAAGAAATACTTTCATTCGGTATTTCACTTGTTCGTACTTTTCGGAAGCATACTTCACGCACTTTGCATAATATTTTTCGTAATGTAAAAAGGAGACGGCGAGCGCCGTCTCCTTTTATGCTTTACAGCTTATTTTTGATACGCAGATTATCCGAAATGAGTGCGATGAATTCCGAATTGGTAGGCTTGCCGCGCGAGTTTTGCACCGTGTATCCAAACATTGAGTTGAGCGTTTCCAAGTCACCTCTGTCCCAAGCGACCTCTATCGCGTGGCGGATAGCCCTTTCGACTCTTGAGGGCGATGTCTGATACATCTTCGCAACGAGCGGATACAGCACCTTCGTTACGGAATCAAGAGCTCCCGTATCCTTCAAAACGAGCATTATCGCGGTGCGAAGATAGTTATATCCCTTAATGTGTGCGGGAATGCCCACGAGGTGTATGACCTCCGTTACTTGCTGTTCGATGTCCGTATATGACGCAGGGCTCGGCTTCGAGCCTTTCATAATTTCCGCTATTCTGTCCGTAAGCTCTCCGAAGTTGAAGGGCTTTCGTACGCAGTAAGCCGCACCTTTGTGAGAAGCGTCCTTGAGCATATTCATATTGCTCACGGAAGTTGCAACTATAAATACGGGCTTGTCCGCTTTATCCGCAAATTCTTCGATGACGCCTATGCCGTCGCGCTTCGAAAGCCATAGATCGAGGATAACGACGTCGGGCTTTGCGCTGTTGATAAGACGTATGGCTTCAACGCCGTCGGCGGCAAGCCCTACTACTTCAAAATTTTTGCTGAAGTTAATTTCGCACTCCTTTCTGTAATCGGCGTCTGAATCCGCAATGAGTATCTTTCCTAAATTTTCCATTTCTTATTTCTCCCTTATTCGTTTTTGTTCTCTGTGATTACGGATATTACCATATTTTACCAATTAAATCAAGAGTTTTCGTGCGTCTTTTTCACGGTTTTTATCGACAAAACTTTCACAAAAAGCGTAAAAAGTGCAAAATTCGAAGCAAAAATACGCCAAATTTGCAAAATAAAACATAACCGTGCCGAATTTTAAGGATAAAAAATTCGCGAAAGAGGAGATACAAATTACAAAATAAATCGATATTTTCAAATTAGGTAGCTTTATTAGAAAAGATGTAAAAAGAGCTTGGGTTTACCAAGCTCTTTTTTATTCACATATAAGCGATGGGCGGAGGATAGCGAAGGCTTGATGGCCGATGGTGCTTTCAAGGCGTGCGCTCAGCTTCGACTTATCAAGCGAGTTCGTCAGCGCGTACAGCGCACCGTCGCCTGCGTATATATACATCGCAGGCGCATCGTTTGCGATGCCGATATATATTACGTCGCCGACGATGAGATTTTTCTCACTCGGTAGGCGCGTGCGCTCTCTCATAAAGCGGTCGCTCGTGAGCACGTTCTTCCCTCCGTAAAGCGAGGGCGCTACCGCATTTACGAGCGTGCTTGTTTCTGAAAGCGCGTAGTTATGCCTTGCCTCTGTGAAAATCGCGCTTTCCAATGCTTTGACGTCACTTGGAAATACGTTTTCCACGCCAAGAACCTCTTCGTAGACTTCGTTTACTATTTCAAGCGCGGAAAGCTTCGAGCCGATTCTACTTTCTATCGCTGCCCTTATTGCCACTTGCTCGTCTGTGTTAAGCGTGCGACCAACGTAAACGGGCGGCGCTTTCGTCGGTATTCCGCCGACCTTGCTTTCGTCCGAGCACGAAATTGCCGTGCCCGATTTTGCGTTTTCCGAAACGGTTACGGTGTACGATACCTGCTTTCTTTCATTCGGCAGAAGTTCGAGCGTCCATTTAAGCGTGCGCTCGCCTCCATCCGAAAGTGCGGTAAATTCCGGCACTTCATCGGCAATATCGACCGCGACCGTCTTATCGCCTCTGTTTTCAACGGTGAACGTATACGTTATGCTATCGCCTGCGTTTACCGTTTGACCTAACGTTGCGGAGCAAGTCTTTTCCGCGAAAACGTCGCGCATATCACCGATACGCATAAGCGAGCTTTCGGGGACTTCACCGCTATACATATTAAGCGGACGGATTATGTAAATCGTTTCACGCGGAACTCTTTTGCTAAAAATCGAGCGCGAGCTTTGCTCGTCGAAAAGCTCGTCGAGCTTCATATATCTTATGGCAGGCTCGTCTGCCTCGCGGAGGTCTCTGTAAGTCGAGCCCGTACAGTGGATTAGGTTGCCGCCGCCAACGTAGAGCATCGCGTGGGTATTTCCCGTTATCGTATAAAATACGACGTCACCTATCCGAAGCTGAGATTTGTAAACCTTTTCGATAAACGCCTTTTCTTCGTCGGTTTCCTCGTGAGTCAAATCGTACGAATAGGCTTGCATATCGTCGGGCGCGTTCGCAAGATAAAACGGTCCGTAATCCCAACCGAGAGCCGCGTAGTATACGTCGTGGACAAAGCCTGTGCAGTTTGTGTAGCCCGTTTCGTCAAGCGTATAGTCCTCGGGCGTTTTTCCGCGCTCCCATCGGTATTCGATGGGGTTTTGCACGAGTCGCGTATCTGCGTATTGCGTGCGCGCGCCGCGCATCAAGAATGCCTCGGCGGTTGCAATTATCGCCTTTTCCACGTCAGTTTCGCCTGCGCTTATCGGCTCGGAGCGTATCGCTAAGTCACTTTGCATCGCCATTGACGGACGAATCACGGCAAAATACTCGTTATTTGAGATATTATCAAGGAAATCGTCGTCAACCTCCGTGCATTTTTGCGTTATATCGTAGAGCTTGGCGCCGTCGCTTACGAAGAAGCGTCCACCTTCGATTTCAAGAGAGTAGGGGAGGATGCACAGCACGTCGCCGGGGGCGATGTCCGCGAGAGTGATGCTTCGCGTTATGCCGAGCGCTTTTCCGCCGTACAGCGAGGGTACGAGCATTTTGTGGTAGCCCTTTCTGCTTTCGTCCTCGCCGCTTATGAATATCTGGTTTAAGATTTCACCTGCGGTGTCGCTTATGCCCGAGGAGGTGCTGAAAGCGACGGAGTACATAAACGACAGAAGCTCCACGCCCTCGAAATCGGAGTCCTTTAGCGCCTTCACGGCTTTTGTGAATTTCGCGCGGTCGGTTTCGTTAAGCGTGCGCGCAATTAAAAGCGTATCGGCAGAGAGGGGCTCACCGTTTATTTCGGCGTCGGGGGAGACGATTTCATCGCCGAGAGCACCGCATACGCTTACCGTATACGAGCGCGTAAGCGTCGTTTTTCGTGGGACGGTCACGGTAAGTGAAAGGTCGTCGCCGTCATTTTCAAAGTCGCCGTCAATGTATAACGTGAGAGAGGGGACGATGTCGGTGACGTTTATTTTTTTGTTGAAGATGCTTTCGTTTTCAAATGTGAACGTATAGGTTATCTCGTCACCAGGGTGTACGGTGCGAAGAAGAATGTGCGAGGAGCTTTTGGTGACGAGCACACTGCCGTTATCTGAGCAAGACGTAAGCGAAAGCGAGGATTTTAAAAGCAATACGGCAAAAACGAGCGCCGCGGTTTTCAAAATGCGTGATTTCATTGTCATTTGTATATCCTTTCTGTGTAAAAAATAGCACTTACTGATGTAATAATATCATAAAAATCCGCAAATGTCTATATTTTTCGCGAAAAATGTACGTCGCAATCACGCCGAAGTTTTGAATAAAAAATCAACACCCCAACCTAACGGCCGAGGTGTTAATTTTTTTGGTGGAGGCGAGGGGAATCGTTCTCGCCTGCGGGCTCGGTCGGGGTTGGCTCTGACAGTCCACCGGACTGTCATTCACTACCAACCCGTTCGATTCCCTTCAGAATAAAAAAGACTGACAACCCAACCTTACGGTCGAGATGTCAATCTTTTTGGCTACGTCGGACAAAAAAGATGCAGAGGTAGTTAGGTGCAATTATTGCGTTTTATCACCATTCATATCGCTTGACAATTAAATCATCAGCAATCATCGACATTACAAGATCCCATGTGTTAAGGAATTCTCCAAAGCGTTCATCTTCAGGAACTCGCGCGTACGAATCCGTTCCACGGGCATCTTCTGCATATACCGTATATGATCCAACCTCGCCATCTGCATACATAATAATTCCGGCTAACGAGTATGTTTGTATCTCCGGGCAGACGTCAAAAAGATATTCTACTTTATCCAACCCATCACAAAGCGGATAACCGATAAACTCTAC
>JAZRTW010000188.1:0-15169 GCA_045652265.1 Eubacteriales bacterium
TGCGGAGTACCGATGGAAGTCACGGTCACCGTGAAAAAAACAGCAAAAGAAGCCGATAGCGGCTTATTGGATTAAAATATAAAACGTGAGGTGTAATTATGAAGGCAAGACTCCCCCAAGGATACGGCGGCGGCGCCCAAAATATGCAGGCGATGCTCCGTCAAGCGCAAAAAATGCAAGAGGAAATGCAGCAAAAACAAGCAGACCTCGAAGAGATGGTATATGATATTTCCGCAGGCGGCGGCGCGGTAACTCTTAAGATAAACGGCAAAAAAGAGATCTCCGACCTTAAGATAGATCCCGAGGTCATTGATCCCGACGATGCGGAAACTTTGGAAGATCTCGTTACGGCGGCTGTAAACGAGGCTATAAAGCGCGTTGAAAAGGAAAGCGCGGACGCTATGGAAAGCATCACGGGCGCCCTCAATATGCCGGGGCTGTTCTGATGGCGTACATACCCGCTTTAGACAGACTTATAAAGTCGTTCGCAAAATTCCCCGGAATCGGCTATAAGACCGCAGTGCGCCTTGCGTTCCACGTGCTTTCGATGAGCGCGGACGACGTTAAGGAATTTGCGGATTCTATGGTAAGTGCCAAAGAAAACATCAAATACTGCCCGAGTTGCCAGAATATCTCCGAGGGCGGACTTTGCCCGATATGCGCGGATGCGTCAAGACAGAAAGATACCGTCTGCGTCGTAGAGGACGAAAAGGCGGTAATGGCTATCGAAAAAGTCAAGGAATACCGTGGAACGTATCACGTTCTCCACGGTGTCATCTCCCCGATGGAAGGTATCGGCGCAGACGATCTGAAGATAAAAGAGCTTATCGCGAGAGTGGCAAAGGGCGATGTTTGTGAAGTCATAATAGCGACGAATCCGAACGTCGAGGGCGAAGCTACGGCTATGTATATCGCAAGGCTCCTAAAGCCGTTTGACGTAAAGGTCACGCGGCTTGCGTACGGTATTCCCGTGGGAGCGGAGCTCGAATACGCGGACGAGGTCACTCTTTACAGAGCCCTCGAAGGAAGGCACGAGCTTTAAGAGGATAGTGAAAATGGCAAGTATTGCACTAAACAAAAAATCGAACATCGATATGACACAAGGCGGCATTGCAAGTAACCTACTCAAATTTGCATTGCCCCTTCTTTTCGGAAATCTGTTCCAACAACTCTATAATATGGTGGATACCTACGTTATAGGGCAGACGAACAACAACTCCGCATACGCCGCGGTCGGAAGCGTCGGGCCGATAATCAATATACTTCTCGGCTTCTTTTTGGGACTTTCGTCGGGCGCGGGAGTGGTCATATCGCAATATTACGGCGCAAAGGACGAGGAAAAGGTCAAAAAGTCCACCCATACCGCGATAGCGATGACGCTTATAATGAGCGTTTTGTTTACGGCGCTCGGCATAATTTTTGCGCCAAAGCTCGTGACGCTTATGCTTAAAGGCGACAGTCAAAGCGAGCTTTACAAATTCGCGACTCAATATTTGACGATATATTTTTCGGGCGTTGCGGGACTTATGATATACAATATCGGCGCGGGCATCTTGCGTGCCATAGGCGACTCCAAGCGCCCCGTATATTTTCTCGTCTTCTCCGCTTGCACGAATACGGTGCTTGACATAGTCTTCGTGTTCGCGTTTAATATGGACGTTGCGGGCGTTGCTCTTGCAACCGTTATCTCACAAGTTGCCTCTGCGGTGCTCGTCGTGACAACGCTTGCCCAAAGTGATACTTGGGTAAGGCTCTCGCCGAAAGAGCTAAAGATAGACAAAGGCATACTTTCGAAAATAGTGAAGATAGGCGTACCTGCGGGATTTCAAATGGCACTTACGGCTTTTTCGAATATTTTCGTGCAAAGCTATGTAGGCGGTGCGAATGTTCCCGTAGGAATGAGTGCGGCAGATTCTAAATCCCTTTATCTCGGAAGCTGGACGACCTACTCAAAGGTCGATGCGCTCTTATTTCTGCCGATGCAGTCACTTGCCGTAGCGGGCACGACCTTTGTCGGACAAAATCTAGGCGCAGGTAACGTAAAAAGGGCAAAAAAAGGCGCGTACGTGTGCTATGCGATAACAACCGCGTGTACGTTTGTTTTGATGCTCCCTATTTTGATATTTGCACCTGCCATAGCGAGCGTATTCAACTCCGATACGCAAGTGGTGGCAAACGCGGCGATGCTTCTTCGCAACATTACGCCGTTTTATCTGCTGTGCTGTGTAAACCAGATATTATCCGGTGCTTTGCGCGGTGCGGGTAAAACGACCGCGCCGATGATAATAATGCTGACAACCTTCGTCGGCGTAAGGCAAGCTTATCTTTACGTTATGTCAAGCTTCATTTCAAACGAATTTTTACATATCGCACTCGGTTACCCTCTCGGCTGGGCTTGCTGTGCGGCACTCACGCTCGTATACTTTTTAAAGTGCGATTTTTCAAAGTGTAATATAACGAAAAAAGCGTAATTTTTTATATAATAACGTATCCCCGACAGCATTTGATATCTGTCGGGGATTATTTTGCGTGGACTCCTCCTAACACTGCCTATGGACTAAAAACCGCTCTCTTGCGAGAGCGGTTTTTATCATTTCCTCTTTTTCGTTATTATTAAAACTATCGCCGCGATGAGAGCTGTGCCGGCAACTGCGATAAGCACGATTACGATGGGCGAAAGTTGCTCATTTCCGCCGTCTTCACCGTCGCCGCCTTCACTATTGCCGCCGTTTTCGCCGTCCGTGCCGCCGTTTTCGGTATCGCCGCTTGCGTCGTTATTTCCGGCGTCCTTACCGTCTTCACCCGTGCTTTCGCCTGCGCTTAAAACGGTAAGCTTTCCGGGGATATTTTCCACACCCGCAACATCGGGATTACCTGCACTGCCGTCTTTGAAGCGTACCTCACACACGATGTCGCCGCTTTCGGCACTTGCACCGAGTTTGAGCTTCAGTTTGAAGATAGCTCCTTCTATGTCCTGCTTTTCATCAAGTGCGAAAACGCCTCTGGTCGACGTAGGATCGAAAGCGGATATCTTCGCATTTACAGACCACTTTCCGTCTATGACAGTAACGCCCTCGGGCAAGGATTTAACCTCTATAGAGCCCGAGTTTACACCTTTAATGTCCGATGCGTTTATCTCCACCGTCACCTCATCCCCTGCTTTAGCAGAGGCTCCGTTAACTGTAACGGAGCCTCCTGTTGCGTAGCAGGTTATTGAGTGCAATGAAAAAGACAAGGTCAATAATAACGATAATATCAACAAAGAAAGCTTTTTCATATACTAACCTGTATTATTTTTTATTCAGCTTCTACTTCGGGGAATAAGGGATAATTTCCGCTCTCCTTAAAGAATGCGTGATAGAGAAGATAGATAGCATCGTCAGCGTTTTCTTCTGTGTCGTTGTTGAAGTCAACGGGCTGGTTAACAGCATAATCTTCTTGCGAGGGGAAGAATACGTGATAAAGGAGGTAGATAGCGTCGTCAGCAGTCACCTCTTCGTCACCGTTAAGGTCGCCCGCAACGTACTTCTTAGCACCGCATGCGCAAGTGTCGCCATCGCCGAAGTCGTGAGCTGCTTCGTTAGCCTTTGCACCGCACTCGCACTCGTCCCAGTGAGTTTCGGAGTTGTTCTTTTCATTTGCGTAGAGGTGCTCTATCTTTTCGGTAGCAGCACCGCAAGCGCACTCTGTCCAGTGATACGTGTCATCTTTTTCAGGTGCGAAGGTGTGCTCCGTAACGGTCGTTTCGTCTTTGTAGTCGCACGCACATTCCATCCAGTGATTTTCAGCGTCCTTATCTGCAACCGAGAAGTCGTGAGGTACAACCTCCGTCTTCGCGTCGCACTCGCACACTGTCCAGTGGCCGTTTGCGTCTGACTCAACTGTTGTGAAAGCGTGAGGAGCTTTTTCTCCGAGAATAGCGCCGCACTCGCACTCTGTCCAGTGATCAGTATCGTCGTTGTTTGCCTTCGCCTCGGTATGAACGTCGATGTTTACGGGGTAAGCTGCATCATTTGAGGGGATCCAGCCGAGTTTAGCAGTATCGCTTACGTAGTTAGGAGCTGTAGCTACGCCTTGAGCATCAACTACACCGCCTTCAGCAAATGCAATACCGTAGCCTTCTGCAAATTCTGCGGGCAACTCGCCTTCGTAAGCGAATTCAACGATATTTCCGTTTGAAGTTGCGGTAAGTGCAACGGTTGTTTCAGATGCAACAGTCGCGCGAAGCGTAGCTGCGCCTTCGGTTACCGTTACAGGCTCGGAGAACGTAACACTTATCGTGTTGGATTCTGCGTGCTGTACTGCGCTTACAGCGTAGGGTGCGCCTGCAACTGCGTATGCATTCTCGGTCATAGAAGCGGAAATAGAAACCGTTGCTCTGTCGGTATCTGCAACAAGAGGAATCCAAAGACCTTCCGTTCCGTCGGTATTAGTTGCGTTTGCAACTACCTGACGGCCGTTTATACCTGCTAACGTGTAGGGAGCAACATATCCCATGTTGACTTCCTTATTAAGAGCGCCCGCGTTATCCATAAACAACAAACCGCCGTCTCCTTTTTTGAGCTGTCCGGGCAACCAAGAATGACTGTCGGTTCCGGTAATCGGGTAGGTAATGGTTACCGTGTCCGACCACTCTTGATCAGCGAAATCATCAATAACGTCTCTATACGTAACGGGATTTACGTACTTAACATTTTCCGCAAGCGCGCCCCAGCTTTGAGCACCGCTGAAAATATCGAAATGATATTTAACTCTGCCGGACTTGCCGACAGAAGTGATTCTGACGGGTGCAGAGAAATAAACCGTAAACGTTGCCGCGTCTGCAGTATACGTCGTTAATTCGGCTGCAAGAACGCGAATGGGCTCTTCGTAAACGTTCTCAATGTGAACGTCGTAAGCAAAGGCTCTGTCACCGGCTACCGTGGGAATCCAAACGAAATTTTCGTTTGCGTCAACATTTCTGTTAGCCTTAAGAGCTTCGCCGTTTGCGCCAACTATCGTCTTGGTGGAGATGTATCCGATGTTTTCTGCGCTTGCATGACCATTGTACTCGGCGATAACAAGACCGTATTTAGCCTTGTTGAAGCTTTCGGTCCACTGAGGAAAGGTGAGTTTTACGTGGGTGGAATAAGCTTCCTCGCCTACCTCTGTATAGGTAGCGTTCTCGTCGTCGATATACTCTATCGTCTGGGGAGTCTGTTGGTCGGTACCGTTTCCGTTGCTCTGTCTTCTGAAAATGTTGTAGGATGCTTTAATTCTTAAGGGCGCGCTAAATTCGAGAATGTACTCGTTTTCGCCCGTCTGCTTTGCGCTTACAAGCGTTATCTCTTCAGCTTCTTCAGCAAAAACGACCATGCTAAAGCAAGAGAAGACCATAAGAACCGCTATGATAAGTGCAAATATCTTTTGTGTCTTTTTCATGTTTTTTCTCCTTTTAATTTTTTTGTATAGCACTTCTGCTTTTATACGAGTTTATTATAGCACGCCGAATGAATAAATTCAATAACTTTAACAAAAAAAATTGTGTTTTTCTACTACTTTTTTTGAAAATTCCGCGCAATTTTTTATGCATTTTTGAAAAATAACGTCATTTTAAAAAAATATTGATTTTTTTGGCAAAAAGGTATATAATTCTATTTAAGTGTGACTGCTTAATGCGAGAGGAGGATATAGTGCTTATGAAAAAGATGGTCACCGCGGCAAACGCTATGACGGCGTTTCGCATCGTCGGTTCACTCTGCCTTATATTTATAATCTATGACACCGCGGCGTTTTTTATACTGTATTCTCTGTGCGGATTAAGCGATGCCCTCGACGGATTCGTCGCACGGCGTACGAATAGCGTCACGCCGTTTGGGTCAAAACTCGACAGTATCGCGGACCTTGCGTTTTATTCGGTGATGTGCTACAAGATACTCCCCATACTTATGGAGCTCTTGCCCCTTTGGCTTTGGATAATGACCTTTTCCGTAATATTTGTGCGTATACTCGCTTACGTCGTCGCGGCGATACGATTTAAAAGATTTGCGTCGATACACACGTATTTAAACAAGGCAACGGGCCTTATGCTTTTCGCGATGCCGTATATGCTCAAAACTCCGATAGACCTCGTATATTGCATCATAGCCTGCGCCGTCGCAATGGCGTCCTCGGCAGAAGAAATGTTCATTCACGTTTTAAGTCCAAGCTACAGCGATAAAAATAAATCGGTGTTTATGATAAACAGATAAAAAATCGGCGAAGCCTCGTGCTTCGCCGATTTTTTATTACATATTGTAAATTACTTGGAAAGAGCGTACTTCTTTGTGAGTACTGCGCAACCTACGAGTGCGATTACAACGAAACCTGCAACTACATATACAGCGCTTACGGGGCCGGTCTTCTTTAAAGCAGAAGATGTTTCATACTTTACTGCTCCCGTCTCATCTTTGAACTCTATCTTTCCGTTAGTGTTGTTAACGGAAGCGTCAAGTCCGAATTCCTCAACAGCAGCATCTGCCTTCTCGATGATGTTCTGTCTTTGAGTTTGGGAAAGATTCTTAAGATCCGTTACGTTTGCCGCCTTAACAATAGCTTCCGCTTCATTGATCTTTGCGATAGCCGCATCAACCATATTAGCGGTTATTTCGCCTTCGTAAGAGGAAAGGAAATTCTTTGCCGCATTGATGTCGGTTGCCTTGAAGGAAAAGGTCGTGCCGTTTGCATGCTCTATCTTGCAATCCTCCAGAGCCTTGATGAGTCTGTCTTTTTCGCTCTGCGAATCAGCAAATGCGCTGAATGCAAAAGTAGCCGCCATAGCTATAACGAGTAATAAAGCTACGATTTTTTTCATTTTAGTAATCTCCTTGATTGTAAATGTAATTATACATGCTAATTGTATCACTCCGTTTTTTTATTGTCAATATAAAATGTAAAAATATTTTGCTTTTTTTAGCCTCTCTTTCGACAAAATGCCGAAAAAACGCGTCGAATAACGGCTTTTGCAAATTGCAAGGCGCGCGCATAGCGGTAGTGAAGCCAAAATAAAAATCCGCCTCTTTTTACCGTTTTACCGTTTTTTTCATAGGACTCCACCAAGAAAAGCACGCTCTGCGCTCTTACGTCTTTTTCGTAAGATCTTTGGTTGTCGCCGCATAGAACGAAGCTGCCGTCGGCGCAAAGCTTCAATATTCTGTGAAGCACGAAGCTGCCGCAGGGTCTTTTGTAAAGAATTATGTCGCCCGCCTTCAGCGTTTGTACTTTAACAAGGCACACCGAGTCGCGCCACGGTACTATCGTCGGGAGCATACTCGTGCCCATCGGAAAAAGCGTAAACCGTCCGCCGTTTTCCACGGCTTCCGCTATAACGTGGACGGTGTCTGCAAGCTCAAAGCGCTCCTTCAAGTAAATTTTCCTCCGCAAGCTTTTTTAAAAACGCATCAAGGTCTTTTGCGGCGACATCTTTATCAACGTCATATTCCGCGGTAAGCCTTTCAAGCAGATACTCGCGGCTTCTTTCCTCGGAAAGCTCGTTCCACAAAAACTCTCCCGTATCCGTAAGCTTGCACATTCCCGAAAACTCGCGGCTTCTTTCCCCAACCGCAACGGCGTAAGCCGCGTCCGCGATCCTTCTTACAACGAATCCGTCTTTTATCTTCATATTCGTTCCCCTTTCATCGTTTCAAACGAAAGTCTTGCCGCATCAAGCGATACGTCGCAGGCAAGCTCGTATATCTTAACGTTTCCTATAAGCTTATCAAGCAATTCCAAAGTAAGTGCGGCGCTCTCCGCGTCCTCGGGGATTATCACCTGCCCCATCAAAGCGCAAACCGCCTCTTGCTTCGACATCTCTCTTATGCGGTTTTCCTTTGATTTTACTATCTTACACAGAGCCTTAAGCGGCACGGACGTATTTTTGTTCCAATTCTCCTTACCGCACCACGGTGTGCCGTACGCAATGGGTGTTTTGCCGTCAAAGCGTATAACGGGCTTGTCGCCGTTTACTATGCACGCACGATGCGAAAGAAGCTCTTTCCACAGCCTCGTATGAGTCGATTTGCCCGCACCCGAAAGCCCGAAGAAGCCGTATCCCTCGCCGTCAACCTCTATTACCGACGCGTGAAGCATAAACGCCGAAAGCTTTGGCAAGGCGGCACAAAACTTGCGCTGTACGCATATACTTTCCGCAGCACCTATATTGCCGTCGCAGAAAGGAAGCTCTTTTTCTATCTCGTCGTCCGTCGCGCACAGCTCAATGTGAGGCGGGAGTGCGCTTTTCGAAAGATAACCTTTGCATTGATACGCCGTATACACGTTGCGAAGGCGAAGAAGTACCTCAAAGCCCGCGATGTTACACGCGACGTCGTGAAACTCGGTCATTTTAAGCTCCTTTCATAAAATCGGTGATACTTAATTCTATCGCAGATTTGCTTTGTTGTCAATTACATTTTATTCCTGACATTCCATAATTTTTGCAGTTACGTTTTCGGCAAATCAGGAGTATACTGTATTTAGAGGTGATATGTGTGGAAATTACAAGTCTTGGCAAGCTTTCCATAAGAATAAAGCTTGAGCAGAGCGATATGGATAAATTCGGCGTTACATACGATGATATGGACTACAAAAACGCCCGCACGAAGCATATAATATGGGAGCTTCTTGACAAAGCAAGGGAAAGTGCAGGTTTTGATACCGACGGCAAAAAACTGCATATACAAATATTTCCCTCAAAGCAGGGAGGCTGTGAGCTGTACATAAGTAAAATTTCCGCTTCGTGTGAGGGCTTTGACGAAAAAAGCTATCGTTTCAGCTCTTTGGAAAGCGCTCTTGCGGCGCTCGTTTATTTAAAAAAGATGAATCTCATCTGCCGTGCGAAGCTATACTCAATGGGCGGCTTTTGGTTTATAAGCGCCGACGCGGAGCTTTCTGAATACGGCGAAAAGCTTAACGAGCCGCTTGAAATTGACGTTCTTCGTGAGCACGGACGCTTTATATGCGGCGGCAGTGGGCTTTTGAAGCTCATAGATTCTCTCTCGTAGTTAAATTTTTTAAAAGTATTTACAGACGCTTAAAAATGTGATATACTGAATCTGCCAAACGAACTGAATATTTTTGAATATGGAAATTTTTTGACGGGATAGCTATACTCTTTTTCAGAAAAACTATACAGCTAGTTCATTTGTAAAAAATGCGACTCCGGCTGTATAGTTTTGATGAGTATTTCAATCCTATCCTCATAAAGTTCGTTTGGCGACGATTTGGAGTTCGCATTTTTTGGTGCGTCGGCTTCGGTTGGCGCACCTTTTTATTTTTAACGGGTACGAGGTGGATATGAAAATTGCGGTTATCGGGTCAAGGAATCTAAAAATAGAAAATTTGGCGGACTTTCTTCCGAAAGACTGTACGGAGATAGTTTCGGGAGGTGCTAAGGGCGTTGACAGCTCTGCCGCCGAATTTGCAAAAGCGCACGGCATAACGCTAACTGAATTTCTACCGCAATATTCGGCGTACGGAAAAGCCGCTCCCATCGTACGCAACAAACAGATAGCAGATTATGCGGATTTGGTTTTGGCATTTTGGGACGGAAAATCCGCAGGAACCCGCTCCGTAATACGCTATTGCGAAAAAACGGGAAAACAATGCAAAATCATACTTATGCAAGAAAAAACGGTTTGAAATTTTATATAAAAAACGGGCGACCATTGGTCGCCCTTAATAATGCCTAATTTTCCTCTGCGCCGTCCTTTAATCTGAAACCATATCCCCATACGGTGTCGATGATTATGCGGCTTCCCGCTATCTTCTTGCGCAGTCTCTTTATCGTATCGTCGGCAGCCCTCGTCTCAACCGAAGAGTCAAAGCCCCATATCTTATTCAAAAGCTCCGCTCTCGATACCGCCTTATCTTTATTTTCAAAAAGATAGCATAAAAGCGCGTATTCGTTCGGCGTAAGGTCGATGCGAGCACCCGCACAAGCCACGGTCTTGTTTGCAAGGTCTATTGTCGTATCCGCAAATGTAAGTTCCTTCGCCAAGCCCCCGCCGTTTTGCTCATAATCCTGCCTTCTGAAAATCGCCTTGGCTCGCATGACAAGCGACATCGGCGAGAAGGGTTTTGTGAAGTAATCGTCGCTTCCGAGCGTTATGCCCGTTGCGTAGTCAAGCTCCGTATCCCTTGCGGTAAGCATAATTATCGGCACTGTGGAAAAGGCGCGAAGTGCGGAGCATATCTCAAAACCGTCACTTCCCGGCATCATAACGTCAAGTATCACAAGGTCGCACGGGAGCTTCTTAAACTCCTCCAAAAGACTGTCGCCGTCGGGGAAGGTGCATACGCGATAGCCCTCCTTTTTTAAAAAGGAGCTGACGAGATTTCGTATGTTTTCCTCGTCGTCTGCGACGTATATAAGCTTATTTGTCATATCTCCTCCTCAAGTAAGCGTTTGATGCGCTTCATATCCTCCATCATATCCTCTTTTTTACGAGGGTCGCGAAGAAGTGCCGCAGGGTGATAGACGGCACAGATAAGCGTGTCGCCCTTTTTAAATATTTTTCCGTGCTCTGCGGTTATCTTGAAGTCTTCTTTTATAAGTTGCATCGCGGCTATTCTGCCAAGACAAACGATAAGACGCGGGGATATTTCGGCAACCTGCGCGCGAAGATAATCTATGCACTTTTCCTTCTCCTCGGGTAAAGGATCGCGGTTTTTGGGCGGTCTGCACTTTAAAATGTTGGCGATATAGTATTCGTCCGCGCCTATGCCGACGGCTTCAAGGTATTTATCAAGAAGCTTGCCCGCCGCACCCACGAAAGGCTTTCCCGAAAGGTCCTCTTTCTCGCCCGGCGCTTCTCCTATAAACATCAGCTTTGCTTTTTCGTTTCCTCTGCCGAATACTACGTTAGTCCTCGTTTTGCAAAGCTCGCATTTTTCGCACGCCTCGCAAAGTGCTTTTATTTCCGAAAGTGCCATTTTTACCGCTCCTTTTCATTTTACATCATACGTGCAAAGTATTAATATGCCGTGTTTTAAGTGCTGCAATTTTGGTGCAAATCATTTCATACCTTCGGGTAGTATCGCGTCGACATACGCGGTATAGTTCGAAAGATAGGTGACAAAGCCCGGAGGTGAGCCCGCAGGCTTTTTCAAATTCTTTACAAGCGTATAGTCCACCGCGACGTTTTCGCCGCCGCGAGCCTTACTGTTATACGCCGCAAGGCGTGCGGCATTCGTAAAGTCCTCGTCTAAAGGCTCTTTATCGTCCGAAATCATCACAACGTGGCTTCCCGCGTAGTTTTTCGTGTGAAACCACCAGTCTTTTTTAGAGGCAAGCTTTGAGTCTATATAATCGTTTTGCATATTGTTCTTGCCGACGTAAACGGCTCTGCCTGACGGAAGATACTGCCTTACGGGAAGGTTGCTTGCCGCCTTGCGACCGGGAGTGACGGTGCTTTTTTTCATATATCCGCCTAAAATCAGCTCGTCTCTTATATGGCTGTACTCGTCGTCGCTTTCCGCTCTGTCAAGGCTTTCGATAACGGATTCAATATAGGTAAGCTCCCTTTTTGCAAGCTCTATCTGCTCTTTTTTAAATATCTCACCCTTCTTGAGCTTCGCATATTTTTTAAAATAGCTTTGCGCGTTTTGCGAAGGGGAAAGTCTTTTATCGAGCACTACCGTCTCTTCGGGGCAGTCCTCTTTATAATAATTTACGAGCCTTACCGCCGTGTCGCCCTGCTTTATCTTATAGATATTTGCGGTAATTAGGTCGCCGTAATGCTTATATTCGTCCTTCTTTTTACACTCGTCAAGCTCATCGGAGAGTATGATGAGCTTTTTTGAAAGCTTACTTTGTATATTGCCCACAGCCGTGTATATGTCGTGAGCGTAGTGCCTTGCCGTCTCCGCTTTGTTTTTTGTAGCAAAATATTCTTCAATAAGCTCCGAGACGCTCTCTTTTTGCTCTACGGTAAATCCCTCTCCGTACTGCTTTATATCCATAAAGGTAAAGTCAACGTTTTTGCCGTTTTCGTCTCTTATGAGAGTAGGCGTAAAATTTTTGCTTTGAATAAGCTTGGTCGTATCCGAAAAGCTCTCCCATAGGGATTTTATGGGAATATCCGAAACAACGGAGTCGACGTTTCCCGTCACCTTATAGACTATCTCCCTTGCGATAAGGGGCGATATGCCCATATAGGTGTTTCTTATAAAAAGCTCTCCCTTTTGCTTGGCTGCGCTCTCGGCTTTTTTCAAAAATTCTTCCTTATTCTCACACATCGGATCAGCTTTCCCTTGAGATGCGGGAAGCTCGTAGGTGATACCGGGGATAAGCTTTCTTTGCGCGTTTGCGGATAAATCGACAAATCTCGACGCGGTTATCACCTTATTATTTGCATCGCAAAGAATAAAGCCGCTGGACTTGCCCATTATCTCGGCATATATGCGCTTTTCGCTTATATATCCGAGCTCGTCCCTTGCGTCGAACGAAAAGCAGACTACTCTCTCAAAGCCCATAAGGAAGCATTCTTTTAACTTCGAACCTCCGAGGTGCTTACGAAGCGACATACATAAAGACGGCGCGGTCTTTGGATTATCCTTGGGAGAATTCTCAAAGCATATTCTCGGTGCGCCCGACGATGCGGAAATGCAAAGCTTACGCGTTACGCCCTCACAGCGCAAAGTAAGCACTATCTCCGATTTTTCGGGCTGATTTATTTTGTCAACTCTCGCATCGCGCGCAAGAGCGTTTATCTCCGCTACTACGGCGGAGAGCATACCGCTGTCAAATGCCATCTTTGTACTCCGTTTTCACAAGATAAAGCCCTTCGGGGCTTACCGTGGGACCCGTTTTCGTTCTGTCAAGGCTGTTTATGAGCTCCGGCATAGCGTCAAAAGAAATCTTGCCGCGCGCCATATAAAGCAGCGTGCCGACGATTATTCTTACCATATTATAGAGAAAGCCGTCACCCGTCACGCGCACTTTTATAAAATCGCCGTCCCTCTCGACGCTCGCGTCGAATATCGTTCTCACCGTGGTCTCCACGGGAGAGCCCTGCGCCTTAAAAGCGGCAAAATCGTGCGTGCCGCAAAGTGCTTTTGCGGCTTTATCCATAGCTTCGACGTCCGCATCGTACCACCAATGAAGCGCTCTGTCCCAGTAGTGCGCGTTGCGGGTGGGGTTATTCCATATAAGGTATTCGTAGGTCTTGCACTTAACACCAAAGCGCGCGTGAAAATCGTCCGAAACGACCCTTGCACAGTGAACCGCTATATCGCGCGGAAGATTTGCGTTAAGTGCAAAGGGAAGCCGCGATATATCAAAGCTTTTTTCCGTATCGAAGTGGCAGAAGAAGCTTTTTGCGTGAACGCCTCTGTCGGTACGGCTGCTTCCCTGCGTTAAGATATCGCACCCGTAAAGAAGGCTCAAAGCTCTGTTTATCTCACCCTGAACCGTCGGCACGTCGGGCTGTATCTGCCAGCCGTAATACGCGCTTCCGAGATATGAAAGCTCAAGTAATATCCTCAAAATCTAATTCTCCTTTGCCGCTTTCACAAGGCTTTCGCGGTCAAGTCCGCACATTCTGTAAAAGTCTTCGGCATCGTCCGCTCTGTCGGGTACATCGTCTATCGCGGCTACGCTCATAAAGCGTCCGTGACGGCAGTAAAGCGCATTTTGAAGGCTCTGTCCCGCGCCGCCACGGCGTATGCCTTCTTCGACGAATACCAGCTTTGCGTCTTTACTTGTAAGAGATGCTATCTTATCCGAAAGCCTTTCTTCGTTTCCGAGCACCTCAAGCAAGATAACACCCGCGCTGTCCGCACTTTCGGCGTTTAATATCTTCGCCGCCTCGTACGCTTCTCTTATAACTCTGCCGTAGCCGATAAATACGTATTTGCAGTGCTTAAGACTTCCGTCTTTCGAAAAAGCGCACTTCGTTCCTATCTTTAAATAATCCTCGTCTGCCTGATAGAATACGCCGCAAAGCTCCCCGTCCTCTCTGCCCTTGGGGTATCTTACCGCCGAAACACCGCCCTTATTAAACGCGTATCCGAGCATAGGCTCGACGCTTTTCGTGCTTATGGGACAAAGCACGGTACTTTTACGAAGCTCTCCGAGCATCGCAACGTCGTATATTCCGTGATGCGTCGCACCGTCATCGGGGGAAAGTCCTGCTCTGTCGATGCCCAAGATAAGCGGCAGATTTTGAAGCGCTATATCGTGTATAAGGCTGTCGTACGCCCTTTGCAAAAATGAAGAATAGACCGCAAAAACGGGGCGCATACCCGCCGAGGCAAGTCCTCCGCAGAAGGTTACAGCGTGTGCTTCCGCTATTCCTACGTCGAAAAAGCGTTCCTTATATTTTTCGGAAAAGGCGTGAAGTCCCGTGCCCTCGCACATCGCCGCCGTTACGGCGCAGACTCTTTTATCGTGCGCGCCGAGCTTCAAAACAGCCTTTCCGAACGCCTCGGAGAAAGTGGGCGTATCCGCCTTTTTTTCGTCCGTTTGCGCAGATACGGAGTGATATTTCGTGCTGTCCTTTTCCGCAGGCTCGTATCCCTTGCCCTTTTTCGTGGTAACGTGTACGAAACTGCAACCGCCGTGGCGCTTTGCTTCCTCCAAAACGAGCTTTACTTTATCGTAATCGTTACCGTCTACGGGGCCGAAATAGCGAAGCCCCATATTTTCGAAGAAGCATGAATCGTAAACGAGCATCTTCTTTACGGAGTCCTTCACCGACGCAACCGCGCCGACGGCGCTTTCGCCGATAAGCGGCAGGGCGTTAAGTCCCTTTGCGACGGTGCGCTTGAGCCTTATGTAATTTTTCGAAAGGCGCATATCGCTTATGTATTTCGACATTCTGCCGACGTTTTTCGAGATGGACATCTCGTTATCGTTTAAGATGAGTATGAGCTTTAAGTCCTTCTTGCAATTATTTAAAGCCTCGTACACCATACCACCCGTAAACGCGCCGTCGCCGACGACGGCGATAGAAAAACTGTCGTCCCCTGCAAGACGCGATGCCTCCGCAAAGCCAATTGCTGCCGAAAGTGCGGTGGAGCTGTGACCCGCACCGAAAGCATCGTACACGCTCTCGTCGGACTTGGTAAATCCCGATATACCGTCCTTTTTGCGAAGCCTTGCAAAACCGTCCTTACGTCCCGTGATAAGCTTATGCACGTATGATTGGTGTCC
>JAZRTW010000189.1:0-2154 GCA_045652265.1 Eubacteriales bacterium
TCGAAATAGCGCTTTGCGGCTTTGTATGCAATATTACGCTCGTCAGTCGGAATGGCGGGGTTTGTACACTCGACGGAAATTCCGCGCTCGCAAAGCTCAATACTCACGGTGTCGCACAGCGGAATGCTGTGCATTACGGAGGATATCTCGTGATAGCCGTCCGCGCGCTTTTGCTTTATGTACAGGTTTAAATTTATCTTTCCGTAGGCGTTTATAACGTATTTCATACTACCTCATAGTTTGACGATAAACGGTTTTTTGATATCAATGGCGTGCTCTCGGCAAAGCTCGTGGCAACAGAAGCAATGTATACAGCCCTCGTGATTTATACGCACCTTGCCCTTTTTGATGAAGATGAGCTTTTGGGGGCAGTTTCGCACGCAGTCGCCGCAAACTTTGCAACGGCTTTTTATTATCTTGGGCTTGGGCTCAAGATATCGCTTTAACCTGCCGCCGAAGATAGTCGATACGGTCTGAAATTTCGTATCGACGGTGTCGGGAAGCCGAAGCTCTCTTGCAAGCGAGTCGATGCTTTCACCGACGGTTTCTATGCTGTCGAGCGAAGGCTCTATTATATCCTTTGCCGTTTCAAGAGTCGGTATTTTTTCGAACGGTATTTTAGCAAGAGAAGCCGCCGCTATATCAAGCGCGTAGGGGGAGAGTGAGGAAAGTATCGCTCCCACTTTAACCTTTTCGCCTGCCGTGGGGCCGTTACCTTCCATTGCGTCGACGGCGTCCATAATACACAGTCCGCAAGGTACGGTGCGGTTAAGCTCCACTATCATTTTGCAAAAATCGGAGATTTCGGGGAAGCGTGAATGAAGCTCCACCTTCAAAAGCCCCGGTATTATGCCGAACATATTTTTGACAGCGCCTGACATAGTCGCTATCGTGTGCGTCTTTAATTTGCAAACGTTGACGATAAGGTCGGCTTGCAGGGCGGGATTTATCACGTTGAAGCTTCTGCAAAGCCCGTTTTCGTCGCGCGATACCACGGTGTCGCCGAAATCCGTATGAAGACGCGCGCCGGAATTCTTCGCGGCGTCTGCTATGCCGCAGGTCTTGTAGGTCATATTCATAACGGCTTGGTTGTAAAGCCCGCCGGAGCTTTCTCCTATGACTACGTCAGCCCCCGCTTCGACGAATATCTCGCATACCGCTTCAACTAAAACGGGATTTGTCGTCGCCGCCGCATCGGGCGACTTTCGCATAACGAGATTCGGCTTAACGAGTACTCTTTTTCCCTTTGATAAAAGAGCGTCTATACCGCCGAGAGCTTCGATGTGCTCACGCACGGTGCGTTTTATTTCATCTTTATCGTACTGCAAGCATTTTGCGATACAAACTAATTGCTTATTTGAGCTTTTCAACGAATTTCCTCATTCTTTTAAGTGCTTCGGTAATGTGTTCGACGGAGTACGCGTAGGATATTCTCGCATATCCTTCTCCGCAGTCGCCGAACGCCGTGCCGGGCACTATTGCAACGTGCGCTTCGTTTAAAAGGCGCGTTGCGAATTCCTCGCTTGAAAGTCCGAATACGCCTACGTTCGGGAAGACGTAGAAAGCGCCTTCGGGCTCGAAACAGGGGATACCCATATCGCGAAGCCCGCGAACGAGAAGCTTTCTTCTGTCGTTATAGCTTGCGACCATCATTTCAACGTCCGCGTCGCCGTTTTTGAGCGCTTCTATAGCCGCGAGCTGACTTGTTGTGGGTGCGCACATAATGGCGTATTGGTGTATTTTGAACATCTGACTTGTGATCTCTTTGGGCGCGCAGACGTAGCCGAGTCTCCAGCCCGTCATAGCGTAAGCTTTGGAAAAGCCGCTTACGGTGATGGTGCGCTCGCGCATACCCTCGATATTTGCGAAGCTCACGTGAGGCGCGCTTCCGTAGTGGAGCTCTGCGTATATCTCGTCGGAGAGCACCATTATATCCGTGCCGCGAAGTACGTCCGCTATCTCGCGAAGCTCTTTTTCCGTCATAATTGCGCCCGTGGGGTTACTCGGGAAAGGCAAAACGAGAAGCTTCGTTTTGTCCGTTATGCACTTTTTCAAAGTTTCTGCTGTAAGCTTGAAGTTGTCCTTTTCATACGTTTCGGCAATAACGGGAACGCCGCCGCACAAAGACGCGATGGGCTTATAGCACACGAAAGA
>JAZRTW010000190.1:0-4679 GCA_045652265.1 Eubacteriales bacterium
CGCCGCCGCCCTGTCTTGAAAGCTGGGCGCCCTTACCTATGAGTCTGGGGACGGTATAGCGAAGCTCGGCTATCTCTACTTGCAATTTACCCTCCGCACTTTGCGCGTGCTTTTTAAATATTTCCAAGATGAGCATACTGCGGTCAATGACCTCGACCCCGTCCATTATATCCTCTAAATTTTTAATCTGCGACGGAGTAAGCTCGTCATTGCATACCGCAAGCGTTATATCATTCGCCGCGCAATACTGACCTATCTCCTTTGCCTTACCGCTTCCTATATATGTCTTTGACTCGGGGGCGCTATGTTGAATGAAGGTCTCTACGCATACGGCTCCCGCCGTGTCAAGCAGTCTTTCAAGCTCCGAAAGTGAGCTTTCGTCTTCTCCTTTTGAAAGTGCGAAAATTACTGCCTGTTGAAGCTCGGTTATCATAAATAAACGCCTCCTTTTACGGTAATTTTACACCATATTCGATTTTTAGTCAATATATTATCCGACCTGCGCGCGTAAAAAGGCGAATATCTTTTGCTCTTGGCGCGACACCTTTACTTGAGAAAGTCCGAGTATACTTGCGGTCTTCGTTTGCGAAAAGCCCTTTACGTAGCGAAGCGCTATTATCTTCTTTTGCTCGTCGGCAAGCTTCGATACCGCGTCGCGCAGAGCTATTTTTTCAATAATTCCGTCAGTATTGTCGATGCCTAGTATATTTTCAAGGCTTGGCTCGTCCGCGTTTTTCGGGGTATCAAGCGACACTACGCAGTTTCCGGCAGAAAGTGCGTAGCTTGCCCTCTCAACGCTTATGCCACATTCCTTCGCAAGATGCGCGATTGTCGGCTCACTACCCGTTCTCGCACTTATCTCCTCGCTCTTTTTCATAAGTTCGGCGTATGTTTTCTTCGTATCCCTCGAAACCTTTATAAGTCCGTCGTCGCGCAAAAAACGCTTTATCTCGCCGATAATGAGCGGTACGGCGTATGTCGAAAACACAGTACCGTAGCTTTCATCAAAACTTTTTACCGCCTTAATGA
The DNA here is from genome assembly GCA_045652265.1 of Eubacteriales bacterium. Classification (GTDB taxonomy): domain Bacteria; phylum Bacillota; class Clostridia; order Oscillospirales; family CAG-272; genus CALCTE01. The sequence continues at coordinate 1,030 of JAZRTW010000190.1, forward strand.
GCCCGATATTACCTATCTGAAAAAGATCCTCGAACGTGCTTCCTCTGCCCGTAAATCTCACGGCGATGCTTTTGACGAGTCCGCCGTTTAATACGCACAGCTCTTCAAGCGCATTTTTATCTCCCGCCTTCGCAAGCCGCACAAGCTCGGCATTCTTGCTGTAATCCATATATAGCCTCCGAAAAAATTATGTATCACAGCTGTTTTTTCATTACCACCCTCGTACCTGCACCGACTTTTGAATAAACGTACAGCTTGTCCATAAAATTCTCCATAATGGCAAATCCCATTCCCGAGCGTTCACCGCTTTTGTCCGTCGTATATAAAGGCTCTTTTGCTTTATTAACGTCATCTATACCGCAACCTCTGTCCTTAACGGTAACGGTGAGAAGCTTCTTTTCGTCGTACCAAGCGCTTATCCTTATTTTGCCGCCCGCATTTTTATATGCGTGGACTATGCAGTTTGTCACCGCCTCGCTAACGGCGGTCTTTATATCCGCAAGATCGTCTATGGTAGGGTCAAGAGCCGATATAAAGCCCGCCGTAACGATTCTTGCGAAGCTCTCATTTACCGACCTTGCCTCTATTTCCAAAGTGAATTTATTGATAGCTTTTCCGTTCATTTTAAATATCCTCCCGCTTTTCATAAAGTCTTACAAACTTGTCCGTCGCTGCCATAACGAGTATTTGCCTTATTTTTCCTTGCGGTACTACAAGCACGGTCTGTTTTCCCTTGCGCTTCATATATTGATATCTTCCCAGCACGAGTCCGATGCCCGAGCTATCCATAAATCCGAGCTCAGTAAGGTCTATGCAGAGCTTGTCCGGCAGATATTTGTCGCACGCCTTATCTATCTCGTCGCGTAAGGTCTTCGCGCTGTGGTGGTCGATTTCTCCGCTCATCTCGGCAAAAAGGCAATTTTCCTCAAGAGTAAATGAAAGTGACATATTTCCTCCTAACAAAAAAGAGTATTCCGCAAAAAGCAGAATACTCCTTTTATTTTAAAAAACGCGTCAATTCGTGTCGCTTAAATATTTTTTTATTTCACCTGCGATAAAAAGCGACCCGCAACATATTATCGCCGTAGACGAGTCCGCCTCCGAAAGCGCCGCTTTTAAGGCGTCCGCGAGGCTTTCCTTGCAAATTACGTTATCCGTGTGCGCTTTTACTGCTTTTGCAAGCACGTCGGGGCTTGCGGCACGGGGATTATCCTTCACGCACGATACGTATACCGTATCGTCTTTCTTTATAAGCATTGCAAGCGCTTCGTCTTTTATATGGTCAGCGCACATTCCCATAACGAATACGCGCTTTTTACCTTTTGCTAAAAGCTCTATGCTCTCGGAAAGTGCCTCAAAGCCGCCCTCGTTATGAGCGCCGTCAAGTATCACAAGCGGCTCTTTTGAAAGAATTTCAAAGCGCGCGCTGTGGTATAGCTTTAATAAGCCCTCTTTTTCCTGCTCTTTCGTTATCTTCACACCAAGCGAGCGCATCACTTCAAACGCTTTGAGCACCACTGCGCAGTTATACGCTTGGTGAACGCCTAAAAGCGAAGTCTTATACTTCTCTCCTTGATAGTAAAATTCCGTTCCTTCATCGGTCACTTTGATATTTTCGGGAAGCGTCGGAATATATAGCTTGGAATTTTTGCTCGCCGCGTGGTGTTTTATTTCGACAAGAGCCTCCGCGTTTTGTAGAGGATAACACACGCAAGGCACGTTTTCCTTTATAATTCCGCACTTTTCCGAGGCAATAGCTCGAATAGTGTCGCCAAGTTGTTGCTCGTGATCCTTCGAAATCGACATAATAAGCGATACGTAAGGCAATATAATATTAGTTGCATCAAGTCTTCCGCCTATGCCTACCTCGAAGACGACGTACTTACAAGCTTTATCGCAAAAATATTTAAGCGCCGCAAGCGTTATGAGCTCAAACTCCTTAAAGTCGCCATAAAGCTCACGGTCAAGCGCTTCCGTATACGGCAAAAAGAATTCGATGCACCTTGCAAAATCATCTTCCGAGATACGCACGCCCGAGACGGATATCCTTTCCGTAAATTCGTCAACGTAAGGAGAAACGTAAAGTCCCGTGTTATATCCCGCCCTACAAAGCACCGAGGCGCACATAGAAGCCGCAGATCCCTTGCCATTAGTTCCCGCTATATGAATAAAGCGTATTTTGCATATTTTTTCCCAAATACCGCTTTGCTCGACTATAAGCTTCATTCTGTCAAGACCGCTTTTTACGCCAAATCGCTTATGAGATGAGATGTATTCCATTGCTTCTTTAAAGTTCACTAAAATTCCCCTTTTTAAAGAAAGGGGACGGGAATGACCCGTCCCTTAAAGCTTATTTTTTGAGATTTGCAATACTTTCAAGAACGTTTGCAAGCGTTTGTTTATGCTTTTCAAGCTTTGCTCTTTCGCCCTCAACTACTGCCGCAGGTGCACGTGATACGAAACTCTCGTTAGAAAGCTTTTTCTCAACCAAAGCTACCTCCGCAAGTGCCTTTTCCTTCTCTTTTTCAAGACGCGCAAGCTCTTTTTCGACGTCAATAATATCCGCAAGAGGAATATAGCACTTCGCGCCCGCGCTTATCGCTTGGACCGCCTTATCGTTTTGATAATCCTTAACGAACTCGACGCTTGAAGCAAACGCAAGCTTCGTAAAGTATATCGCGGTATCCTCGTTAAAGCTGTCGGTATAGTCGCTGTCAATATAAAGCGCCGCCTTTCTTGAAGGAGGTACGTCCATATCGCGTCTTACGTTTCTTATGGACTTGATAGCGGCGATGATGCGCTCCATACTGTCGCAAGACGATGCGAAATCAAGCTTTTCATCGTATACGGGGAACTCCGATACCATAACGGACGAGCTTATGCCGGGAAGGCTCTGCCAGATTTCCTCGGTGATGAAAGGCATAAAGGGGTGCAAAAGCTGCATGCAACGCGAGAGCACGTATGCAAGTACGTTCTGCGCCACCTTGCCGTCAGCACTTTCCTTATCGGCAAGTCTGGGCTTTGCAAGCTCGATATACCAGTCGCAGAAGTTATCCCAAATAAAGTCGTAGAGCTTTCCTAAAGCGATACCGAGCTCGTACTTATCAAGGCTTTCCGTGACGCCCTTAATAAGTCTTTCAAGGAGCGTGAGTATCCATCTGTCAGCAAGCGCGAGGCTTTCCTCTGCGGGGAGCTTTATCTCGTCTATGTCAAGATTCATCAAAGTAAATCTTGCGCTGTTCCATATCTTGTTGCAGAAGTTTCGAGCCGCCTCGATCTTCTCATCGGAAAATCTCATATCGTTTCCGGGAGCGTTACCTGTAAGAAGCGCAAAGCGGAGTGCGTCTGCACCGTAAGTGTCGATTATCTCCAAGGGATCGATGCCGTTGCCGAGTGACTTCGACATCTTTCTTCCCTGCGCGTCTCTTACGAGGCCGTGGATAAGCACCGTATCAAAGGGCTTTGTGCCCGTATGCTCAAGTCCGGAGAATATCATTCTCGATACCCAGAAGGAAATGATATCGTATCCCGTAACGAGCGTGGACGTGGGATAGAAATAGTCGTAATCCTCCGTCTTATCGGGCCAGCCAAGTGTTTCAAAAGGCCAAAGAGCAGAGCTGAACCACGTATCGAGCACGTCTTCCTCTTGT
>JAZRTW010000191.1:0-7829 GCA_045652265.1 Eubacteriales bacterium
CTTAAACATAGAGTAATTGAGAGTTATCAAGATTAAGTAGGGTGTTTTTTATTACATTAATACCGCTCAATAAACTTGAATTTATCAGACTAATTACACTATTTCAAAATTTTTACAAAATTTCGCCAAAAGTATTGACAAACGCACTACAAATGTAGTATAATCTAAACAGAAAAGTAATTAAGTGCAGAAAGGAGAAGAACTATGTCGAATGAAAAACTCGTTATTTCTTCGAAAAAGTACAGAGGCGATTCTACCGTAGTATCTATTCGTTTGCCTGATGAACTGGTCAAAAAGTTAGACGAGATCGCTTTAGACACGGGGCGCACCAGAAACGAAATCATTCAAAAGTGTCTTACTTTTGCGGTAGATAACCTGGAGATCAAAGAATATTAACGGAGGACGCTTTAATGTCAATTTTCAAATGCAAAATGTGCGGTGGCAGTCTTGAGATAGTCGCGGGAACGACTGTGGCGGAATGCGAGTATTGCGGAACCAGGCAAACGCTTCCAAAGCTCGATGATGAAAAGAAAGCAAATCTCTACGACAGAGCAAATCATTTTCGCCGCAACAACGAATTTGACAAAGCGATGAGTATTTACGAGCATATCCTCACCGAAGACGGCACCGACGCGGAAGCGTATTGGTCCTTGGTTCTTTGCCGTTACGGCATAGAATACGTTGAAGACCCCGTTTCGCATAAGCGTATTCCCACCGTAAACCGCGCGCAGTTCACATCTGTTTTTGACGACGAGGATTACAGATCTGCTTTTAAATATGCCGACGGTGTTCAGCGTGATGTCTACCAGTCAGAAGCGAAAGCTATCAATGAGATACAAAAGGCGATACTTGCAGTTTCGCAAAAGGAAGAGCCGTTTGACGTTTTTATTTGTTACAAGGAAAGCGATGCAGGCGGCAGAAGAACGCCCGACGGCGTTCTTGCAACCGAACTTTACCACGAGTTAAGCCGCGAAGGATATAAGGTATTCTTTTCGCGTATCACGCTTGAAGATAAGCTCGGAAGCGCCTACGAGCCCTATATCTTTGCGGCGCTTAACTCCTCAAAAGTCATGGTCGTTTTGGGTACGAAGCCTGAATATTTTAATGCCGTTTGGGTAAAGAACGAGTGGTCGAGATACCTTGCTTTAATAAAAAACGGAGCGAAGAAAACGCTTATACCTGCGTACAGAGATATGGACCCTTACGATCTTCCCGAGGAATTTTCGCACCTGCAGGCGCAGGATATGTCGAAGCTCGGATTTATGCAAGACCTTATCCGCGGTATCAAGAAGATAGTGCCGTTGGAACCCCCGAAAGCGACGGCAGAAAAGGAAGCGGTCATCGCGGGAGCAAGCACGAATATTGCGACGTTACTTAAACGTGCGTTTATTTTTCTTGACGACGGTGACTTTACATCAGCCAACGAGTACTGCGAAAAGGTGTTGGATATCGAACCGGAGAACGCGCAGGCTTATCTCGGCAAATTAATGGCACAATTACGTGTACGCAAACAAGAAGCCTTAAAAGACGAGGCGGAACCGTTTAATGATAACGGAAACTATAAAAAGGCTGTGCGCTTTGCAAATGCCGAGCTTAAATTCGCGCTTGAAAGCTACGTAGAGCATATCAAAACGCGTAACGAAAACGCACGTATTGAAAGCGTATACAATCGCGCTAAAATGGTTATGAAAAGGGCAACTACGCAAAGTGAATATAAGCAAGCGGCTTTCCTTTTTGAATCTATAGGCGAATATAAGAATTCCGCTTATCTTGCACCGGAATGTCACGAAAAGCGGAGATTGCCCGAATTGAAGCGGCAAAGATAGTAAAGCGAAACAAAAAAATCGCGCTTATTTCAATTTGGCTGTTTGCGTATGTTTTATATGTGTGATAATCACCGTTAAAGTTTTTATTCCGAATTTCGAATATAATGCTGCGATTTCGCCTATGGACGACGGGGAATATACAGAGGCAATAACTGTATTCGAAGCCCTTGACGGATATAAGGACAGCACGGAAAAAGCAAGTCTTGCATATAAAAAATATATAGCTGAAAAATTGAGTCAAACGAACGTCGGCGAATGTATAACTTTCGGCAATTATGAGCAAGACAACAAAAAAGCAAACGGTAAGGAAGAGATCGAATGGATAGTTCTTTCCAAAGAAGAAAACAGAACGCTGGTTATAAGTAAATATGCTCTTGATTGTAAGCAGTATAATACGAGCTACGCCAGCATTACCTGGGAGACTTGCTCACTTCGTAAGTGGCTAAATAACGGCTTCATAAACACCGCTTTCACCGACGATGAAAAGGAAATAATTGCGACGACGACAGTGGTTGCCGATAAAAACCCCACTTACGACAGAACAAATCCCGGTGAAGCAACGCAGGATAAGGTGTTCCTTTTAAGCATAAACGAAGCTAACGAATACTTCGATTCTGATGAGGCAAGAAAGTGCAAACCCACAAGTTACGCAGTTATGCGCGGAGCGTACGCAAGTGACGTTGAGGGTAACTGCAAGTGGTGGCTGCGCTCTCCCGGTTTAAATCAGGCTCGCGCTGCACACGTTTACTTTAGGGTTACCTCGTTGAGTATGGCGAAAATATCGACTACACCGCTTATGCCGTTCGCCCTGCTATGTGGATAAGTGTTAATGAGTGAGAGGGCGAAGAGCGAAACCAAGAGGTAAATACAAGGAGGAATAATTATGGCAAAGATTGCAGATATCATTAAATACGAAGGCGACAACAGCGCTTTATCTGGAAGCATCCTTGCGAGGATTTCAACCATCTTACACAGCTTATCGTCCACGAGAGCCAAGAGGCAATCTTCTTTATGAACGGTCAGGCGCTGGATATGTTCGGTGCGGGCAGATATACGCTTGAAACGCAGAACATTCCGCTTATCGGAAAGGTCTTAAATAAGACTGCCGGCGATAAGAGTCCGTTCCACTGCGAAGTTTACTTTATAAACAAGAGCGAGCAGATGAACATTAAATGGGGCACGGACTCACGAGTTCAGTACATAGAGCCCACTTACGGATTCCCGCTTTCCATAGGCGCATCAGGTGAGATGACCTTGCGCGCCGAAGACAGCCGTAAGCTTCTCTTGAAGCTTGTCGGCACTGAAAAATATCTCGGACAACAGAGGCTCGTGGGATATTTCCGCTCCTTCCTTATGACCCGTGTGAAGACCTATATCGCGCAGGTTATGAAAACAAACGGCATCAACATATTCGAGATAGACGAAAACCTCGGTATGTTTTCAAGCTCGATAAAAAATCTTCTTGCGGTTGATTTTGCAGACTACGGTGTGGCACTGGAACAGTTTTTCGTCACAACCATCGTCAAGCCCGACGGCGAAAGACAGTATGAGAAGTTCAAAGAACTGCACTTCCGTCAGTATTCGGATATTGCCGAAGCAAAGCTCCGTCAGCAGACCGAGATAATTCACGCAGAGACCGAGGCAAAGAAGACCGTTATCGACTCTAAAGCGCAGGCGACAAAGCGTTCACAGGAAGGTTATACCTACCAGCAGGAAAGAGGCTTCGACGTTGCCGAAAAGGTTGCCCAAAACGAAGCTGTCGGCGAGTTTACCAATATGGGCGTAGGTTTCGGAACGATGGCGGGCGTCGGCGGTGCAGTCGGCGGTATGGTCGGCGGTATGGTAAGTGATGCGGTAAGCTCTGCCGCCCCCTCAAGTAACGCTCCCACAGACGATATGGCGGCGTTTAAGGTCAAGGTCGATAAACTTACAATGTTAAAGCAAGCAGGAGTACTATCCGAGGAAGAATTCGACGATATGAAGGCAAAACTGCTTTCCGAAATTTTATAAGGAGTGAAGTAAAATGAAAAAGACGTTCGGTTTTTATTCGATTATTTGGGCAATAAGCCTCGCTCTCTTTAACGCAATCGTATTCATAAACGAATTTAAAATTGACAAATCAAACGCCCTTGAAGGTGCATTTTGGGTGGGATACGTATTTATCACCGTAGCCTTCGTAGGTGAGCTGGCGTGTGCATTCTTTGCGTTTAAGCCGAGAGAAAGACAAAGGGTATTTTACAATATACCGCTCGTTAAAATAAGCTACGCCGGACTTGTTTGGATGCTTATCGCGGGAAGCGTTTGTATGACGCTCGATATTTCAATTTGGATAGGCATTATTATTTGTCTGCTCATTCTCACCTTTAACATAACCGCTCTTTTAAAGGCGGGCTTTGCCGCATCAGCCGTTTTCGGAATCGATGAGAGGGTCACAGTAAAGGCCTTTTTCGTCAAGTCACTCACCGCAGACGCGGAGAATTTGATGAATATATCGAAGACGGCTGAGCTCAAAGCACTTGCAAAAAAGGTTTACGAGGCGGCTCGCTATTCCGATCCTATGTCAAATGCAGCACTCGTTGAAGTCGAGGATAAGATACAGAGAGGCTTTTACGATTTTGAAAGTGCCGCCGTCAGCGAGGATTTAGAGCTCGCTTTATCAACGGCAGACGAACTGCTTTCGCTTATTGATATAAGAAATAAGAAGTGTAAGTTGTTGAAGTAATCAAAACGAAAATCACATCGGACAATTCCGATGTGATTTTTGTTATACCCGTTGAATAAGAGGCAAAAATGCTGTATAATAAAACAAAGAACTTTTTGCGAGGGATACTTACGATGAAAACAAAAGGGTGGTTAACGGTGTTTATGCTTTCACTTTCGCTTTGCACAGTCACGTCTTGCGGCGGTAACGCTTCGGGCGGCAGTCAAGCCGCCGCTTACGAGCAGATATCCGCCAAAGAAGCAAAAGAAATAATGGATGCCGAAAAAAACTATATCATCATTGACGCCCGTACAGAATCGGAGTTCGACGAAGGGCATATCAAAGACGCGATACTTATTCCCGAATACGAGATAGCAAATCGCGCCGAAAAAGAGCTACCCGATAAAGACGCCCTTATCCTCGTATATTGCCGTAGCGGCAGACGAAGTAAGATCGCGTCGGAAGAGCTCGTAAAGCTCGGCTACACGAACGTCAAAGAATTCGGCGGTATCATAGACTGGCCGTACGAGACTGTAAAATAAAAGGAGCTTTAAAAATGAAAGACGAATGCCTTATCTGCGGAGCAGCGCTTAAATATTCGGAAAATGACGAGCTTATGGAATGTGCCGTATGCCACAAAAAAGAAAGTAGCAAGACCTCTTGCGAAAACGGCCACTACATATGCAACGAATGCCACACGCAGGGCATGGACGTTATAATCGGCGTGTGCCTTGCCGAAAGTTCGAAAAATCCCATAAAAGTCATTCAAAAACTGATGTCTTTGCCGTTTTGCCATATGCACGGGCCCGAGCATCACGTTATGGTCGGCTCGGCTCTTTTGACGGCATACAAAAACGCAGGCGGAAATATCGATCTTACAAAAGCGCTCTGCGAGATGCAGGCAAGGGGGAAAAAAGTTCCCGGCGGTGCGTGCGGATTTTGGGGCGCTTGCGGTGCAGGCGTGAGCGCGGGAATGTTCGTGTCTATCGTCACGGGCTCTACTCCGCTTGCAAATGAGGAGTGGGGGCTTTCCAACAAAATGACCTCTTCTGCCCTCGGTGCAATAGGTGAAGTCGGCGGGCCGCGTTGCTGTAAACGCGACTCATATCTTGCCATCATTAAGGCGGTGGAATTTTCCAAAGAGAATCTCGGCGTCGAAATGGAGACGGGAGAGATAAGGTGCAGCCACTTTTCACAGAACAACCAATGTATATGTGAGAGGTGTCCATTCAAATGAAAAAGAAAATAGCATTTCTCTGCGTACATAACTCCTGCCGCAGTCAGATCGCCGAGGCGCTCGGTAAGCATCTGCGCGGCGACGAGTTTGACTTTTATTCTGCGGGAAGCGAGACGAAGCCGAAGATCAACGCTGACGCCGTAAGGCTCGTAAAAGCTATCTACGGCATTGATATGGAAAAGACGCAGTACAGCAAAACATTTGACAAGATCCCCGCACCCGACGTTGTGATATCTATGGGCTGCGACGTGGGTTGTCCCTTCGCTTACAAAGCCTTTGACGATAATTGGAATCTTCCCGATCCCACGGGACGAGACGACGAAGCATTTATCGAGGTTATAAAGCATATCGAAAAAAAGATCAAAGAGCTGTAATGAGTTTTTGACGGAGGAGTTTAAGATGATAGATATTTCTGCTTGGATGAATAACTTTTTGCAGAAGCTTTATGACATGTTTGCAGACCGCGTATGGTTTGTAGGCTTGCAGGGAAGCTTTAGCCGCGGCGAAGCAACCGAAACGAGCGATATCGATACCGTTGTAATACTTGATGAATTATCTGCCTCGGATATTGAAGCCTATAGTGAAGTGTTAGACGGCTTACCCGAGAGAGAACGGATTTGCGGTTTTTTAGCCGGAAAAGATGAAATTATGAATTGGGAGCCTTCCGATCTCTTTCAGTTTTGTAATGACACAACAGCGATAAAGGGAAGTCTTGACGAAGTTTTTGCACTTGTTGACGAGGGCGCAGTTGACAGAGCAATCAAAATCGGTGCGTGCAATATATTCCACGCTTGCGTTCACAATATGCTTTACGAAAAGAGCGAGGCCGTTTTGCGAGATTTGTATAAATCCGCATCTTTCGTCGTGCAGGCGATAGTATTTAAGCAAACGGGAAGCTATATCCGTCGGCAAAAAGACTTGCTTAATATTGCTGCTTCTGATGAGCGAGTGGTCATAGAGACGTTTTTACAATTAAAAAACGGCGGCGAGGTTCATTTTAAGGAAATGACCGAAGCCTTATTTTCTTGGTGCAGGAAACATATAAAATAAAATTGAAAATACATTAAATTATCGAAAGGAAGAAAATTATGCGTAAAAATTTCGGATTAAAATCAATGCTTTATCCTATGCCCGTGCTTATCGTCGGCACTTACGGCGAAGACGGCACGCCTAACGCCATGAATGCGGCTTGGGGCGGCATTTATGACACAAATCAGGTTATGGTCTGCCTTGCAGATGACCATAAGACTACGGAAAATATCAAGAAAACGGGCGCATTTACGATTAGCTTTGCTACGGCAAAGACGGTAGTACCTTGCGACTACGTCGGTATCGTTTCGGCGAACGATGATCCCGACAAATTTGCCAAAGCAGGCTTTAGCGCGGCAAAAAGCGAGTATGTGAACGCACCGCTTATAAACGAGCTTCCCGTAGCGGTGGAGTGCAAGCTCCTTAAGTTCAACGAGGACGGTATCTGCATCGGCGAGATAGTCAACGTCTCCGCCGACGAAAGCGCCCTTGACGAAAGCGGTAAGATCAACGTAAAGAGATTCGATCCCATTATCTACGACAGTATGACTCATGCGTATTGGAACTTCGGTGAGAAAGTCGGACGCGCATTCTCGGACGGAAATAAGTTAAAATGATACTCGAAACGAAACGGCTCATACTTCGCCCGTGGCGCGAAGACGATGCGGAAGACTTATACAAATACGCAAGTGACGCCGATATCGGATTTTGGGCGGGTTGGCCTCGTCACACGAGCGTCGAAAACAGCCGAGAGATAATACGCACGGTGCTTTGTGCGCCCGAAACCTACGCAGTTTGCCTAAAAGAAGACGGAAAACCCATAGGAAGTATTGGCTTTCACCGCGCCGACCTTGCCGAAAAGGACGACGAATACGAGCTTGGCTATTGGATAGGCAAACCGTTTTGGGGCAAAGGGCTCATACCCGAAGCGGCGAGTGAAATGCTCCGCTACGCCTTTGAAGAACTCGGCTTGAGCCGAATCTGGTGCGGCTACTACGATGGAAACGAAAGAAGCCGACGGGTGCAGGAAAAGCTC
>JAZRTW010000192.1:0-6345 GCA_045652265.1 Eubacteriales bacterium
TTCCGCCCGTCATTTCCTTATATATAACTTCACCGTACTGTGAAATTTTTTTGCACAAATTTATTCTTGCATTTGCAATTATTTCGCAACACACAGCAAGTTTTTCGTTATATACGTCGATGAGGAATAAATCTATTTTGCCACCGTTTTCTCTTGCATTTCTTATTATCGCGCCTTTTTCCGCAAGGAGCTTTGAATACTCCTTATATACCGCAAGCAAAGTAGTCCTTGATTGGCATAAAGCAAGGTCGAGAAACTTTCTTCTGTATTCCGGCTCCGCGTTTACGAGCGATAGATGATCGGGTGTAAATAAAACCGTTCCTATCCTTCCTATGTATTCGGACGTCTTATCGCAGGGCATACCGTCAAGGAATATCTTTTTTCTTTCGTTACGGACGAGCTCTGCCTTTATATCGCAGTCGTTTTTACCGTCGAAAAAATTAATTTTTACCTCTGCCCTGTCTTCTTTAAATCTTATAAAATCATTGGAATTTGCTTTTTTAAAGCTCTTCCCCGCCGATAAAAGAAACATTGCTTCGACGGCGTTGGTCTTACCCTGCGCGTTTTCGCCGTAAAATATGTTTAACCCGTTTTCAAGCTCTATTTCGGCTCTTTCGATATTTCTGTAATTCGAAAGTTCAAGCTTTTTTATATACATTTAATTTTTAATGCTTACGGGCAATACGAGATAAACGAATTTGTTCTCCTCGTCTGCGGGAGTAAGAAGCATCGCGCTGTGAGGCGTTGAAAGGCTTATTCTTACTTTTTCGGGGCAGGCTCTTAATGTATCGAGCACGTATTTTACGTTAAACGCAAGCTCAACGCCCACGCCTTCCACTTCAGCTTCAACTTCGTCGAAAATTCTTCCCGTTACGGTAGCGCAGTTAACGTTTATACCGTTTTCGTTGAAATTAAACTTAACGGGAGTTTTCGCTTTTTCATTAATAATGAGAGAAGCTCTTTCCGCGCTCTTTATAAGTTTTGAAGTTTCAACCTTAACGATAGTTCTGTTATCCTTGGGAATAAATCTGTTATAGTCGATAAATTCACCGTCGATAAGACGTGAGAAGAACGATACGTTTTCGAAGTTTACGATGATATGCTTATCCGTAAGCTCCAAGTTTACCGTTTCGTTATCGTTTGTAAGAAGCTTTAAAAGCTCCGTAAGGCTCTTTCCGGGGACGATGAAGGTTATATCCTCTTCGGGTATCTGAACGTCTTCCATCTTACAAAGATCATATTCTCTGTAAGCAAGCTTAAAGCCGTCAAGAGCGGAAAGATGAAGAACGCCGTTTTCTATTTTAAAGAAAACACCCTTTAAAACGGGCTTTTGCTCGTTATTTCCTACCGCAAAAAGAACTTGGTTTATCATTTTTTTAAATTCGCCCTGATTTATAACGAAGCTCTTGTTACCGGAAAGGCGGGGAAGCGCGGGATAGGTTTCATCGCTTCTCGTGTGAATATCGATATTAGTTCTGTAAGAAATAACGTTGGCAACGCCCTTGGGGTCGATGGTAATTACGACTTCGCCGTCGGGAAGTCCTTTTACTATGGAAGAAAACTGCGCTGCGTCAAATACTGCAGAGCCGCTTTCCCATATTTTATGAGCCTTAAAATGCGCTTTTACGCCTTTTTCGAGGTCGTAGCCGCATACGCTTATATTTTCGCCCTCACAGCTTATTTTAAGGCCTTCGAGAAGGGGAATGCTCGCTCTTGTCGCAACTCCGTACATTGCGGGAATGATAGCATCTAAAAGATCGTTCTTATCGCATACGAATTTCATATTTTTTCTCTCTTTCTATTATCATATCATAATATATAGAAGTATAAGTAGTAGTGTATGTTTAAACTGTTGATAAGTGCAAAAGAGCCTTGCAAATCAAGGCTTTCGGGATTTCATAACCTTGTGTATAAGTGCTTTTTAAATCATAGGTTGTTAACAGAATATACAGGGTGTTAATTCTGTTATTAAAATTTTGCCGTCTGTTAGCTTTTTGATGTTTATATGTGGATAACTTTGTTAATAACTCGTACTTATCCACAGTTATATGTGTTTTTCCTGTACATTTATGTGTCGAATTTCTTGGAATTGTCTAGAAAAAGCTCATTTTATCTTGTTTATTAGTTATCCACAGTTGTTAATAATCCTGTGGATAAGCCCTAACTCTTGATTTTTTTGATGAGAAGATTTATCTCATATTCGAGTTGAGGATCGTTTTTAAGTCTGTCGGAAATTTTCGTTTCAGCGTTTAAAACGGTGGTGTGATCTCTTTGGAATTCTTTACCTATTTCGGGGCTTGACATTTCCGTAAGCGTTCTTAAAAGGTATATAGCGACAAATCGCGCGTTTACGATGTTGCTCGTTCTCTTTTTACCTCTTATTTCTTCGCTGTTGACGTTATAGAATGCCGAAACTTCGCTTATGATCTTATCTTTTGTAATGGCAAGGTCTTCAATATTTAAAATATCGCCCACAACGCTCTTTGCAAGGTCAATGGAGATAGACTTGCCGTTGAGCTTACTGTAAGCATCGAGCCTCTTTATAGCGCCTTCGATCTGTCTTATGTTATTTTTGATGTTTTCCGCAAGGAAGGTTAATACTTCATTTGAAACCTGAATATTAAGGTCTTCGGCTTTTCTTTTCAATATAGCCATACGAAGTTCAAGATCCGGGGGCTGAATATCCGCCATAAGTCCCCACTCAAAGCGGGTTCTTATTCTCTCTTCAAGGCTTGAAAGCTCCTTCGGAGGACGGTCGGAGGTCAATATTATCTGCTTTTTATTTTCAAAAAGAGCGTTGAAGGTATGGAAAAATTCCTCTTGAACGGAGTTTTTTCCCGCGAAAAACTGTACGTCGTCTACGAGCAATACGTCGCAATGACGGTATTTCTGTCTGAAAGCCGCGGTGTTATGCTTTGAAACGGAATCAATAAGCTGATTCAAAAATTCTTCGCTCTTTACGTATATTATTATTGCCTTCGGGTTTTTCTTTAAAATTTTATTTGATATTGCGTAAAGAAGGTGCGTTTTTCCGAGTCCCGAGGGCCCGTATATGAAAAGCGGGTTATAGGAGTAACCGGGATCTTCCGCTACCCTTACGCATACGGCGTTTGCAAATTTATTCGAGTTACCGACGACGAAATTATCAAAAGTATATTCCAACTGATACTTTTTCGGGGGATTTTTACTGTCGAATATCTGCTCGCTCGAATTTAAACTGTCGTAATAATCTGGTTCTACTATCTCGTCGGGTTCAAGAAGGTTATTTTCGGACAAGAGATTTGTTATAAATGAAGCGGTGGCTTTATTAAGCTCTTCCGTGCTGACCTTTTTGTTTTTGCAAAGGTCGATGCAAAACTGCACTTGCTCGTCTCTTGCTTCGGCATTAAGCTCCTCAAGCGATAAAATAACGACGTCGGTTGAAAAACCGAGTACCTCATCTAAATTCTCTTTCAAAATTTTCAGATGATATATAAAGAAGATATTTCTTTTTGCGGTTGAAGGATATGTAAAAAAGGTTACGCTGTCGGTCATTTCCGTGAGGACCAAGGGACTGTACCAAAGCTTGAAGTTCGCATCGGAGCAGTTTCTTTTAATTCCCTCGCATACCGCTTGCCAAATTTCAGAAAATCTGGAATCCATACTATTCTCCTAAAGTAAATTTAAAGTCACTTATATATATTATATTATACCATATATATTATAAAATAGCAAGTGAATTTAAGAAAAAAATATTTTAAGTGACTTAAGTAAAATACGGTAAAAAATTTTATCAAACTATTGAAATAAAGAAAACATTGTAGTATAATATTCCCCAAAGATTAAATTTGTCGTTAAAAACGGCAGGAAAGAGGCTATATAAATGAAAAATGCATATCTTTTGAGAGTAATGGACGAACTCGTTAAAAAGAATCCCGGCGAGTCCGAATTCCATCAGGCAGTAAAGGAAGTTCTTGAATCCTTGGAGCCCGTTATAGACGCACACCCCGAGTATGAAAAAGCGGCACTTATCGAGAGAATGGTAGAGCCCGAAAGAATGATAATGTTCAGAGTACCCTGGGTAGACGATAACGGTCAGACACAGGTAAACAGAGGTTACCGCGTACAGTTTAACAGCGCTATCGGCCCTTACAAGGGAGGCATTCGTTTGCACCCTTCCGTAAACTTGAGCATAATGAAGTTCCTTGGTTTTGAGCAGACCTTCAAAAACTCCCTCACGGGTCTTCCCATCGGCGGCGCAAAGGGCGGAAGCGACTTTGATCCCAGAGGAAAGAGCGACGGCGAGATTATGAGATTCTGCCAGAGCTTTATGACGGAGCTTTACCGCCATATCGGCTCTCACGTTGACGTTCCCGCAGGCGACATCGGCGTAGGCGCAAGAGAGATAGGTTATCTTTTCGGTCAGTATAAGAGAATCACCAACAGCTTCGAAAACTCGGTACTTACGGGCAAGGGACTCAACTACGGCGGAAGCCTTATCCGTCCCGAAGCTACGGGCTTTGGCGCAGTTTACTTCGCAGATGAACTTTTAAAGACATACGGCGAGAGCATCAAGGGTAAGACCTTCGCACTTTCGGGCTACGGTAACGTTGCTTGGGGCGCGGCTTTGAAAATCAACCAGCTCGGCGGTAAGGTGCTCACCATCTCCGGCTCCGAAGGTTACGTTTACGACGAAGACGGTATCACCGAAGAAAAAGCGGCGTATATGCTCGAAATGCGTACTTCCAGCAAGGGTAAGATCAAAGACTACGCAGATAAGTTCGGCGCAAAGTTCTTCCCCGGCGAGAAGCCCTGGGGCGTAAAGGTCGACGTAGCTATGCCTTGCGCAACGCAGAACGAGGTACAGCTTGAAGACGCAAAGAAGATCGTTGCAAACGGCGTTAAGTATTACATCGAGGTTTCCAATATGCCCACAACGGCGGAAGCTACGGAATATCTCGTTAAAAATAACGTAATTATTGCTCCCGCAAAGGCGGCTAACGCAGGCGGCGTAGCTTGCTCCGCTCTTGAAATGAGCCAGAACAGCATTCGTCTTGCTTGGTCGAGAGAAGAGGTTGACGAGAAGCTCCACGACATTATGGTCAACATCTACAATAACTCCGTAAAGGCCGCAAAGGAATACGGATTTGAGGGTAACCTCATCGCAGGCGCAAACATCGCAGGATTTATAAAGGTTGCAGATGCAATGCTCGCACAGGGTATAGCATATTAAGAAAAAGCAAAACGATGCCCGTGTGTCAAATGGCACACGGGCATTTTTTGAAGTAAAAACCAATGCAAGTAAATTTACTTGCAAACTTGCAAGCGTTTTGTCTTGCAGAAGGAGAAAAAGATGAAATTTTCCGATTTTGATTTTAAAAGTCAAAGCTACGGCAGGATATGTATCTTGGCACTTGGCAGAAAAGTACATTTTCCGCAGGGGACGGAGGATAAAATGAAGGAGATTTACGGTAATCTCTTTGTTGAAAAGCTCGAAAAAAGCGAAGACGGCGAGTGGCTGTATATTTATTTGAAGGAAGAATAAAAAAGAAAGCGCAGTCAGCCTCGCCCCGCGTGTTTTCCCATTAGCACCGTTTCAAAAATATTACCGCACCCACTTGCGTTTTTATGGAAAATACTGTATAATAGTAATAAATAATGTAAGAAACCGTAAAAAGCGGAGATAAAAATGCCTAAAATTAAAAAAGGACAGTCGCCGGTGCGAATTATCGCGCTGGGATTTCTCGTGACAATTTTAATAGGCTCCGTGCTTTTGAGCTTACCGTTTTGCGTAAAAGAAGGCGCCGAGCTTGAATATATTGACGCTCTTTATACGTCGACGAGCGCAGTTTGCGTAACGGGCCTTGTTACCAAAGACGTCGCGGATACCTTTACCGTTTACGGACAGGTCATCGTTTTATTGCTTATTCAGATAGGCGGACTCGGCGTTTCTTCTATGGGCGCTGCGGTCATATTGCTTCTTGGAAAAAAGATGGACTTAAAGGGCAGAAACCTCATAAAAGCGTCGATGAATCTTGATACGGGCAAGGGAATAGTAACCTTTGTCAAGAGCGTATTTTTTACAACGGTCATAATAGAGCTTGCGGGAGCTGTTTTAAGCTTTTTCGTTTTCATAAAGGAATTCCCGTTTTTAAAAGCTCTCGGAGTGAGCATATTTCACTCGGTTGCGGCGTTTAACAATGCCGGATTTGATGTACTCGGTTCATTCCAAAGCCTTACCGGTTACGAAAGCAATATCCCTCTTTCGCTCATTACCGCCGCACTTATATTCCTCGGCGGCATAGGATTTCTCGTAATAAGAGAGGTCATGGCGAAGGGCTTTAAATGGAAAAAATTCTCGATGCA
>JAZRTW010000193.1:0-4900 GCA_045652265.1 Eubacteriales bacterium
CATACGCTTTACGACGACGAGAGGGAAGTGGCGCGAGAAGCCAAAGCAAACGGTTGCTCACTTGCGTTTTTCGGACACACCCACGTTCCTACGGATACTGTCATAGACGGTGTAAGAGTTATAAACCCGGGCAGTATATCAAGACCGCGCCACCCCGCAACGCTCAAAACATACGCCCTTGGCGATATAACGGCGTCGGGGATAAAAATGAATATATGTGAACTGTAAAAAAACAGACGGCACTTATTGCCGTCTGTTTTTCCTATATTAATAATTATCTGTCCAGTCTTTATCTACTCTATCGGGAGAGATCGGATAGTTGTCTTCGCCGAAGAATACGTTGTAAAGGAGATATATCGCGTCTTCTGCGTTAACCTCGCCACTTTGGTCAAAGTCGCAATCTTGCGATACGGGATAGCTATTCTCGGTAAAGAATACCGAATACAGCAAGTATATTGCATCGTCTGCGTTTTTAATGTAGTCTCCGTTAACGTCGCCGGGTTTGATTGTGGGTAATTCGCTTTCGGTAAATTGTGTGACGGAAATAATACGTACGGTCATATCGTCGTTAAGTGAAACGTGGAACTTATGACCGTAGTTGTCAAGTGACTTAACTCTGTAATATCCGTCCATACCGTTTTGGTATTCGGCACCTTCGTACGTGATTGTTGAGGGCCACCCCAACGCCGATGCATATTCGATTTCGTCAATACCTTCGGGAAGCACTTCGTAAAGGAATTCATACGTCACGTGTCGATAATATACGTTGTACGTGCCGTCTTGATTATCGACGTAGCACATATATTCACGAGGTGCAAGTCCGCCTCCGAACCCTCCGATAAAGTAAAGCGAGTACGTAGCACTTTCCTCGTCGTATTCAAGAATGCTTGTGTCGAAAGTTCTTATTTGTTGAAGCGTAGCATCGTCTATGACGAAATATTTGTTAAGCGTAGCTTCATACACACTTGCGGAGACTACAGTAGGTTTAGAGTAATCGTCAGGATCGAGTATGAACAGATCTCTTTGAACTCTGTGTACCATATAGTAGGGATCGTAATCAAAAATGGAGTTAAGCATCCAAAGCTCGTTATCGAATACTTCGTCAAGAGACGTTTGCGCTGAAACGGGTAAACAGAATACGGTGCTAAAACAGAGAATGAAAGCCAAAAGTATAGGCAACTTTTTCATATTGTATCTCCTTTTTGTTCTATAGTATAAGTATACACGATGAAAGATAAAAAGTCAATATATCTCATATCGCAAAAAAAGAGCTTAGCAGATGCCAAGCTCTTTTTCTAATGCCTATTATATCTTCTCTACACCGAACGTTGCTTTTTCGCCGTTGATGTCCCACTCCTTAACGTAGCCGAAGGGAGCAGTCTTTTCGATGCTCTCGGCAAGTACGTCGGATGCGATATCGTTTCCGAACTCGGAGAGTATTCTCTCAACGACGGGGCTTGCGTCATAGCTTACTTTGATGTGATCCATAACCTCAAAGCCTGCTTCCTTACGCATCGTCTGAAGCTTGTTTACCACTTCTCTTACGAAGCCTTCGTCGATAAGCTCGGGCGTGAGATTTATGTCAAGCACTACAGTGATACCCTTGTCGCTTTCGCTGACGTATCCGCTGTCCTTAACCGTCTCGATGAGGAGGTCTTCTTTTTCAAGGCTAATCTTTTCGCCTTCAACTTCAAACGTATATACGCCGCCGTCCTTTACCGCGTCCATAACGGCGTGGCCGTCGGTGATAGCGGCAAGATGAGCGCTTATTGCGGGAATGAGCTTTCCGTATCTTCTGCCGAGGGTCTTGAGCTGGGGCTTGAATTTATAGCCTACGAACTTGGAACTGTCGTACGTTCTTTCGCAAGCCTTTGCGTTAAGCTCCTCTGCGATAAGCTGCATATAGCTTTCGGGAAGATCCTCGCCTTCGTATTCAACGTACATTTTAGCGATGGGCTGACGGTTTTTGACGTTAGCACCGTTACGGCAAGCGCGTCCGAGAACGACTGCGCTTACGACCTTGTCCATATTGAACTCGATGTCTTCGCTTATCATATCCTCGCAAGATGCGGGGAAGTCGCAAAGATGTACGCTCTCGGGAGCGTTCTTGTCTACGGAAAGAACGAGGTTTCTGTATATCTGTTCCGACATAAAGGGGATAAAGGGAGCGCAGAGCTTGGACATAGTCACTAGCACCGTGTAAAGCGTCATATACGCGTTTATCTTGTCTTGCTCCATTCCGCTTGCCCAGAATCTCTCTCTGCCGCGGCGGATATACCAGTTGGAAAGTCCGTCGGTAAATTCTTGGATTGCTCTTGCGGACTCGGTTATCTTGTAATTTGCAAGATTATCGTCCACGGTCTTAACGAGCGTGTTGAGCTTTGAAAGCACCCACTTATCCATTACGGAGAGCTTGTCGTAGTCAAGCGTATAAGCCGAGGGATCAAAGTTATCGATATTTGCATACAAAACGAAGAATGAATACGTGTTCCAGAGCGTTCCAAGGAACTTTCTCTGGCTTTCGCCTACAGCCTCGGGAGAGAATCTGCTGGGAAGCCAAGGAGCGCTTGCGGAGTAGAAATACCATCTTACTGCGTCAGCACCCTGCTTATCCAAAACTACGTCGGGCGCTATAACGTTACCCTTGTGCTTGGACATCTTTATGCCGTCCTTGTCGTTGACGTGGCCGAGAACTATGCAGTTCTTGAAGGGAGCTTTGTCGAACAAAAGCGTGGAGATGGCAAGAAGCGTATAGAACCAGCCTCTCGTCTGGTCGATAGCCTCGGAGATGAAGTTTGCGGGGAAGTTTTCTTCGAATATCTCTTTGTTCTCAAAGGGATAGTGCCACTGCGCAAATGGCATTGAGCCGCTGTCGAACCAGCAGTCAATAACGTCGGGAACTCTGTGCATTTCTTTGCCGCACTTCTCGCACTTTATAGTTATTTTGTCAACGTAGCACTTGTGAAGCTCGATATCGTCGGGAACGTCTTGTCCGAGCTCTTTAAGTTCTTCGATAGAGCCGATAACGTGGAAGTGACCGCAGTCCTCGCATTCCCATACGGGAAGGGGAGTGCCCCAATATCTTGAACGGGAAAGACCCCAGTCAACGACGTTTTCAAGGAAGTTACCCATTCTGCCCGCCTTGATGTTTTCGGGAATCCAATTTATAGAATTGTTATTTGCAATAAGTCTGTCGCGAAGAGCCGTCATCTTGACAAACCAAGTATCTCTTGCGTAGTAGATGAGGGGAGTATCGCATCTCCAGCAGAAAGGATAGCTGTGCTCAAAGGGAAGAGCCTT
This sequence comes from Eubacteriales bacterium, assembly GCA_045652265.1. Lineage (GTDB taxonomy): Bacteria > Bacillota > Clostridia > Oscillospirales > CAG-272 > CALCTE01. Next base: position 3,301 of record JAZRTW010000193.1, read on the forward strand.
GAAAAGAAGCCCTCTTTCCTTGAGGTCTTTTAAGATAGGCTTATCCGCATCTTTAACGAAAAGACCTGCAAACTCTTTGCACTCCGCGGTCATTTTACCCGTCTCGTCAACGAGCTGAACGAAAGGAAGGTCGTAGCGTCTGCCGACTTCTGCGTCGTCCTCACCGAAAGCGGGAGCAATATGTACGATACCCGTACCGTCGGTGAGCGTTACGTAATCCGCGCACGTTACGTAGTGGCACTTCTTCTTGGGGTGAGCAAAGTCGAATAAAGGCACGTATTCCTTGAATTCAAGGTCTTTGCCGACGTAGGATTCAACTATCTCGAACTCCTCGTCAAGAACGCTCGTAAGTGCCTCTGCCAAAATGAGATATTCGTCCGCATACTTAACCTTAACGTAAGTTTCGCGGGGGTTAACTGCCAGGGATACGTTCGAGGGAAGCGTCCAAGGTGTAGTCGTCCAAGCAAGGAAATACGTGTTTTCCTCGCCAACAAGCGCAAAGCGTGCAATAGCAGACGTTTCCTTTACGTCCTTATATCCCTGCGCAACTTCGTGGCTTGAAAGGGACGTGCCGCAACGGGGGCAGTAGGGGACTATTTTGTGACCTTTATAAAGAAGATCTTTGTCCGCAATCTGCTTTAAAGCCCACCATTCCGACTCAATATAGTCGTTGTGATAGGTTACGTAGGGGTTATCCATATCTACCCAATATGCAACCTTGTCACTCATTATCTTCCATTCGGTAGTATATTTCCAAACGCTCTCCTTGCAGAGATTACAGAAAGCCTCTACGCCGTATTTTTCGATTTGGGGCTTTCCGGAAATGCCGATAAGCTTTTCCACTTCAAGCTCTACGGGCAGACCGTGAGTATCCCAACCTGCCTTACGAAGCACCTTTTTGCCCTTCATCGTCTGATAACGGGGAATGAGGTCTTTAATAACGCGCGTCAAAACGTGGCCGATGTGAGGCTTACCGTTTGCCGTGGGAGGTCCGTCGTAGAAGGTAAAGCAGTCACAACCTTCTCTTGCCTTCAGCGTTTTCTCGAAGATTTTGTTGTCGTTCCAGAATCTCGTTACTTCTTGCTCTCTCGTTACAAAATCGAGTGAGCCTGATACTTTTTCAAACATATTCTTCACCTTTCAAAGTAATATATCCATACAGAAAAAAGTATATCTCACACAAGGTTATTTGTCAAGTAAATTCGAGCACAAATGCTGAAATAAATAAGAAAAATCCCCGCATTTTCACAAACATTTTTCCTACTATATATTAGCTGCCCTTGATTTTTTAATTTCAGTGTGATAAAATGATATAAATGTATAATTATTTGCTTGCAAAGGAGAAATTTATCTATGCAGTGTATATGGCACGATATAAACCCAAGACGCATAACCGCTGAAGACTTTATTTCGGTTATAGAAATTTCCAAAGGCGGAAAAAATAAATATGAGCTTGATAAGGAGACAGGTTACATAATGCTTGACCGCGTTCTTCACACGTCAACGCATTATCCGGCAAATTACGGATTTATTCCGCGCACCTACGGTGACGACGGAGATCCGCTTGACGTGCTCCTTCTTTGCAGTGAAGCGATAGCAC